>JALEPA010000204.1 GCA_022766515.1 Lachnospiraceae bacterium
CTTTCCTGATTGATCGCTCTTTTTCCCTTTGCAAAGTATCACCAAACGCTTTCTCAGCAAGGGAAATAACACGATATATCGAATATTTTTATCTTCAAACACAATATATAGTATCTCAGAGCTACAGGAATCATATTAGCACACCTGATATAGAAATACAATAGACAAAATCAAAAAACAAAAAAACAGATCAACAGAAATGCATTTAGGATGGACGAGAATCCAGATCCCTGCTTAACGCATCCAGATAATGAATAAAGATCTGATTGGTAATTTTGAGCTGATAACTTTGATCCAATTCCTCACGAAGGAAACTTTTACGACCGCCTGATCTTGCCCGGTCCCAAAATCGTTTCACATCCCGAAACGGTACATAGTAGTAGATGCCTGCCTCTTTAAAAAAGATGATCAAAAAAGCAACACCTTCCTGCCGTTCAAACTCCTCCATATACTGCATCTGGTGTTCATGAATGTTTTGGAGCGCAAATCGTTCTCCCGCACATTCTTTTGCATCAAAACAAACCGGCACTCCCTGTACATTGCCGATATAGTCCACCGTACTCTTCTGCTCGAAATATGCCAGCGTAATGTGTCTATGCTGTTTATCGATCGTAATCGGCGTGATCGGTGTCGGTATCTTTTGCACCAGCGCAAGATGCTCTTTTCTATATTGTTCATTCGTGAGGTTCAAAGCTTCCTCCAGCATGGAGCCTCGTAAGCCCCTGGAATTCCATGATGGCATCGTATCCTCCGTTTTCTGACAGCTGCGTTTCTCTTGTCGATCCTTTAATACCCCTCTGTCGTCATGTTCAGCCGCTGCATAATGTTATAAAAATGTTTTGGCAATGCCGCCTTCCATTCTCTTCCTGCTGCCTGTAATTTTGCCCCTTCGGGCACTTGCAGTTTCCATGCATGCAACAACTGCATACTCTGTCGAAAATGTTGTTTATCAGCCTGTATCCATTTTGGCGTACTATATTTCACATCCCCCAACAGCGGATGTCCAATGCTTGCCAAATGCGCACGGATCTGATGTGACTTTCCGGTGATCAAATGCACCTGCAGTAAAGTATAAGTTTCTCCTTGCAACTCTCCCCACTGCAATGGCTCATACTCCGTTGCGATCGGTACCGCATCCGGTCTTGCGGTAGAAGAGACGGTCACCTTATTGCTTTTGGAATCTTTTACCAGATATCCTTCCAGATGCTGCTTCTTCGTCAACCGTCCATGCACGATACAAAGATATCTCTTGTTGATCGTTCTCTCCTGGAACAAACGGTTCACCTCCTGCAGACTTCGTACCGTCTTCCCCGCTACGACTAATCCGGAAGTATTACGGTCCAATCGATTGCAGATACCCGGGCGAAAAGTATCTTCCCCGCCTTCCTTCTGCAAATGGTCTACGATCATTTCTACCATTGATCGATCGTTTTTGTCCGCTTTTTGGGACAGAACACCAACCGGCTTATTGACGACCAATACCTCGTCATCCTCATACACCACAACCAACGGATCTTTTGTCTTGACCATCGTCTGCGGCTTCTTTTGGTTCACGGTACTGCGAAAGTTCTCGATCGTCTCATCTGCCAGAAACAGTTTGATGCTGTCTCCTTCTTCGATGCGTTCCTTTCCCGTAGATTTTTTCCCATTCAAAACGATATTTTTCTTCCGAAGCATTTTATAAAAAAAACTCTTCGGTGCATCGGGCATATATTTTTCCAGATAACGATCCAGCCGTTGTCCGCTCTCCCGCCCGGTAATCTTTATTTCACGCATACTCGTCCCATTTTCCTTTTCTATTGCTCGCTTGGTAAAGAAAGCATCTGTTATACGATCAGAGAACGCAGATAAGACTTCACATTGTCAAGTTCTTCCTGCTCCTCGTCTGTGCAAGGTGCGATCTCGGAAATTCTTTCCATTTCCTGAAAAAATCCTTTATGTTTCTCCACGATCTGCACCTTATAATCCGTTCCCCAGTTGGCAACTCCCTTAGACAAATACTCTCTTACATAAGACAATTCCTGTTTGCCATCGCCCAACACAGCAAGCACTCTGTGGTTGCATACCGCCAACATATCCAGATGCATAATCTTTTCTGAGGATGTAATGACAAGGTCTGCCATTAGCTCCATGCCTTCCGGCAGCTCCTGCTCTGCTTTATCATAAACTTCTTTCTCCATATTATGAAACGGAAAAACGACAACAAAACCAACCATCTGCTTGACCATTGGCAACACACCAAGCACTGCAATCACGGTAAAAATATTTTGTCTGGACATATGATTTAACAACAATCCCACTACATATACCACGATACAAATAACGGCATAAATGATCGTATTGGTCAATGTTCTCTTTTTACGATAGGCAAGATAACCATATTGTCCCTTGGATACTTTTTTCATATTAGTTCTACATTCCTTTCCTGGTCTTTCCACGCATACGGATCTATTTCATTCTCCAGCCTGCATGATATTTATTTTTGATTGTCCCATTTTGCGTACACTTACCCCAGCCAAGAGGATAGCCGTCCACACAGACCAACACATAATCTTTGGTATCGCGCAGCCGTTCTTCTCTTGTCACCGAAACATTTTGCAAAGTTTCTCCTTTCAGATAACGATACACCTGCTCATCATCTGCCGTCAGCATCACACAGGGAAATGCCTCTATATCTTTGACGGCCAGCGCCAACTGCGCAGACGGCTCCCATTTATGCGGCATGCTGCCAACGATCAAGCCGCTCTGCATGCATCGACAGCCTTTGAGCGATGCCTGTCCGTCTTTTTGATACAGGAAGGATTCCTTCTTCTGCTCCAACTGCCCGCCCTGGATCTTCGCCATTGCAAGCCATTTTTCTGCTTCCTGCCGCATCTGTTCTATATCAGGTGCTCCGTTTTTCGCAGTTTTTCCGCTTTTTCCTTTGCCTGCAGCAGCTTTTTTCCCTTTTGGCAAATATTTTTCAGCTTTTTTTCCTTTTGGCAAATGTTTTTCCTGCCAACCGAAATCGTTCTGAGTCCTATTCCCCTTTCCGTCTGACTGATCCTTCTGGGGTTCTTTCTCTGCCTTGCAAAGTAAAGTCGCAAAATGCCCCTCTCCCTTTGCCTTGTGAGGAAAGATACGAATACAGTAAGACAACTGCTTTGCCATCCCCTCGTCCTCGCAGTCTGCCCATTTCGGATTGCCATGACAATATCCGGGCTGCTCCTGCACTTTGCAGATGCTCATATCCGGGTACTGCTCCACAAACCACTGCATCATTTGCTCGTCTTCCATCGGTGCAAAGGTACAGGTCGAATACACCATATGACCGCCCGGTTTCAACATTTTATACGCTTCCTGCAAAATATCCCGCTGAATGGACGCATAATACTGCGGACCCCGTTCCTTCCAGTCCTTTACCATCCGTGCATCCCGTCGAAACATCCCCTCTCCGGAGCACGGTGCATCGATCAGAATGGCATCAAAATATTCCGGCAGATTTCCGGCAAGTTTCTTCGGCTCCTCTGCCGTGACAACGGCATTGTCCGCACCTGCTATCTGCAAGTTCTTTGCCAGCGCCATTGTTCTGGACACACTGATGTCGTTCGCCACAAGTAAACCGGTACCCTCTAACTTTGCTGCGATCTCCGTTGCCTTTCCTCCCGGTGCCGCACACAAGTCCAATACACGATCCCCCTTTTGCACGGGCAAAATGCTCGCCGGGATCATCGCACTTGGCTCTTGTATATAATATAATCCTGCATAGTAATACGGATGTTTCGCCGGATTTTCCTCTTCATTTAGCAACAGAAAACCTTTTTCTGTCCAAGGGATCTGCTCTACGGTAAAAGGGCAGATCTTTTTCCACTCTTCTACGGACACCTTCGCAGTATTGATACGGATCGCACGATGTGACGGCTGCTCCATGCTGTCAAGGTATTCCTGATAGTCCTCCTGCAGCAATCGTTCCATCGACTCACAATACGCCTCCGGTAATTCTATCTTTTGGCTCATCGTCGTTTATCTCCTGCCTGTGTTCTTTTGTTCCTAGATAAGAAATTGCTCGAATGTGGTGTTATACCACCAAGAATTGCTTTAGCAACTCTTGCAGAGCAAAACGCCGGTTTTGCTCTTTTGTTCTAAAGATTAGAATGTCAAAAGGTCTGAATCGCCTTGACAGGCTAATCTTCTAAATATTGCAACAACGGATAGGGATTCAAACTTGTTTCCCCCTGCGCTGTATCGTAATAAATGCCAAAATGCAAATGGGATGCAAACTTACCGCGCGTTCCCTCTTTGCCATACCCGGTGTTTCCCACATAGCCGATACACTGTCCGGCACGAACCCGGTCTCCGGTCTTGATGCCCTTGGCATAATGATCCAAATGTGCGTAGTAATAGTACAGTCCGTTTGCCGAACGAATACCGATCCGATATCCGCCCAGTCGTAACCATCCTTTCTGCTCGATCACACCATCGCACACAGCGACCACCTGCAAGTTGCCCGGCTGGTCCGGAATCGCCATAATGTCGATTCCTTCATGCTGACGATCACCACCGTATGTGCGCTTTGCACCATACCCGTCTTCAAAGCCCCACGATTCTCCGGACCGTGTAGCACGCACCGGAAAGCATTTCGACTCTTGCATGATCTGTTTTGCCTGTGTGACCGCTACACCTGCCTGCCGCAGTTTTCCAAGACAAGAAAGCTTTGTTTGCATTTTTTCCTGCCACGCTGCGTCATAGCATAGCAGACAAAATACAAACAGCGCAAGCATTACGATCCATACTCTTTTGGTGTTTAACAACATATATTTCATATCCATATTGAAATATATGTACCTCTGTGCTATATAGTCCTACATTGTTCTATTTTTTTCTGCACAGACATGCATGGCATCCATGACAATCCCACGAAAACCATTCTGCTCCAAAGAGCGAACGGCATCGATGGTTGTACCTGCCGGAGAACATACCATATCTTTCAATTCACCCGGATGCTTGCCTGTCTCCAATACCATCTTGGCACTTCCAAGCACGGACTGTGCCGCGAACTGATACGCCTGTGCACGAGGCATCCCCTCGGCAACTGCAGCATCTGCCATCGCCTCGATAAACATAAATACATATGCCGGAGAGCTGCCACTGACGGCAACAACGGCATCCATCAGTTTTTCACTGATCACTTCTGCCTTACCAAAACACCGTAACAATTCACAAACCGTTGCCAGATCCTCATCTGTGATCCGTTTATTTGGGCATACTGCTGTAACGCCCTCGCCAACCAATGCCGGAGTATTTGGCATGGTACGAATGATCTTTAACGGCTTGCCAAAAGCCTGCTCGACCCATTCCAGGGACTTTCCTGCTGCGATCGTGACAATCAACTGCTCCTCCGTCACAATATCACGGATCTCCTCGATCACGGTGGCATAATAGACCGGTTTGACCGCCAATACGATAATATCTGCCTCTGCCGCCTTGCGGTTATCTAATGTCACCTGTACACCATAAGCATCGCTAACTTTATCCAGTGTTGCCTGTGTAGCAGCTGTGGCGATCACCTGCTCTTTCGAGACTTTGTTCGCCCGCAACATTCCGCCCATCATTGCCTGTGCCATATTTCCTGCTCCAATAAATGCAACTCTCATAATTACCTCCTTTATTATCCTGTGTATTTTATCACATTTCCTACCAGTGCGCCAACTCCATTGCCTGCATATACACTGTTTGAAAATTCGGTTCATCCGCTAACTCGATATGCTCTACTCTGCTGATCTGTTCTGTCCACTCTTTGACAAAATCCGGCTGTCGCATGACCTTTGCCGCGCCTCTTCCCGCCGCATTTCCGACAAACTGCAGCTTGTGCATTGGCAGATCAGGCAAAAGTCCGGTCTTTTTCGCATTTTCCGGGTGTAAAAATCCCCCAAACACTCCGGCAACGAAAAGTGTATCCAGATCATTGACTGTCAAATGTTGTCTGGCGAGCATCATTTCCATTCCTGCCCGGATCGCTGCTTTTCCCAGCTGAAAGGTACGGATGTCGCTCTGTGTGACCACCAGATCTTTTTCCCCTCGACCATCTACGCCAGCCTCGTACAACACAAAATATTTTTCTCCCGCACTGTCTAACCGCAGTCTCTCCGCGAACGCCGGTACACAGCCTTTTTGTCTTGCCTCTTCCTGCGACAACATATATCCGTCTTTCGTAACGATGCCATACTGTAACATCTGAGCGATCGCATCGATCAAACCGGAACCGCATAATCCTACGGGAGCAGGTACCTGTGGCTGCTCCGCTATGACATCCAACACAACCGCACCATTTCCTCTCATCAGTTTGACGCCATTGACAACACCAACCCCTGCTCGCTTTCCACAATGAATGCCCTGTCCCTCAAAAGCCGGTCCTGCTGCAGTAGAACACGCCACGACTTTGCCATTGACATTCAAAAACATTTCCGCATTGGTTCCTATATCGACTGCCAATTCCTTCTTGTCTGTATGCCATAATGCCAACTCTCCAAACATGGCTGCTGCGTCCGCTCCTACATGAGCGGCAATGCCCGGAAGTACATAGACGGTAGTCTGTTCCCATGACTGCCATCCTATTTCTGCTCCCGTAGTCATATACGAACCTTCATATGCACTACGAAACGGTGCTCCCATCAATCCGGTGCAATCCTTTTCCAAAAACAGATGACACATCACCGTATTACCCACAAGATACACACACTCCGGGACCAATTTGTCCGCAAACAGGCGTCTGTGTTTTTGCAATAAGTCCATTCCCATTTCATAAATCTGCGCACGGATCTCTTCTGTCAATCGCTTTCCCCTGCCTTGTTTCACATGCATGAGGCGCATCATTACATCGCTTCCCATTAACAATTGGCGGTTATTTTCCTGCGCTCCATCCACAAACTGTCCCGCACTGTCATATAATTCTATTGCAACGGTCGTTGTTCCAATATCTACACATAGTCTGGGATTGCTTTGTTGCACCGCCTTCTGTGGCGCGACATCACCGTTTCTCTCCTTTGCGCTTTTCCGCTGCGCCTGCCTTAAGATCACCATCCTCTATGCATCTCCCTTTCTTGTTTCGCATCACCGCCAGATTTTTCATGTAATTTCCTATACAGTGAAAAAGAGCAAAACCAGCATTTTGCTCTGCAAGAATTGCTAAAGCAATTCTTGGTGGCATAACACTACACTATGAGCAATTTCCTAATAAAGTGAAAAAGAGGTCGTCTGCTGACGACCTCTCTTGTCTCTCATAAACTATTGCGCTTACTTCGCGTAATCAGTCACTCTGGATTCACGAATTACATTTACCTTAATCTGTCCAGGGTATTTTAATTCGTCCTCAACCTGTTTAGCAATATCTCTTGCCAACAGTACCATATCGTCATCGGATATTTTATCCGGAACTACCATGACACGAACTTCTCGTCCTGCCTGAATAGCAAACGATTTTTCAACTCCCTTAAAGCTATTAGAAATATCTTCTAACTGTTTCAATCTGTTTGTATATGTTTCCATTGTCTCTCGGCGTGCTCCCGGACGAGCTGCTGAAATGGTATCCGCAGCCTGTACGATCCACGCGATCAGACTTTCTGGTTCTACATCACCGTGGTGTGCTTCCACAGCATTTACAATAACACCTGACTCCTTATACTTCCTACATAAATCCGCACCAATCTGGACATGAGTTCCTTCCATCTCCTGATCGACAGACTTACCTATGTCATGAAGCAAACCGGCGCGTTTTGCAACACGCACATCTGCACCAATCTCTCCAGCCAACAGACCGGACAACTGTGCCACTTCAATAGAATGTTTCAATGCGTTCTGACCATAACTGGTTCTGAATTTCATTCTACCAAGCAAACGAATCAATTCCGGATTGATTCCATGAACGCCAACCTCTAATGTAGCGGCTTCACCTTCTTCACGAATCATTGACTCAACTTCTCGTTGTGCCTTCTCCACCATCTCTTCGATTCTAGCCGGATGAATTCTACCATCCACAATCAACTTCTCTAATGCGATTCGAGCAACCTCTCTTCTCACACCATCAAAACTTGATAATACGACTGCCTCCGGTGTATCATCAATGATCAGATTTACACCTGTCAGAGTCTCCAGTGTACGAATATTTCGACCTTCACGACCGATGATTCGTCCCTTCATCTCCTCATTTGGCAGCTGAACCACAGATATCGTTGTCTCTGCTACTTGATCTGCCGCACATCGCTGGATCGCAGCTACAACATAATCCTTTGCCTTTTTGTCAGCTTCTTCTTTTGCTTTGTTCTCCATCTCTTTGATAAGAACAGCAGTTTCATGTTTTACATCTTCTTCTACAGATTTTAACAAATATTCCTTTGCTTGTTCGGAGGTCAGACCGGAAATCTTCTCCAACTCACGCACATGGCTGTTTTTGATCGTCTCTAATTCTTCTTTCAAACGATCCAGTTCCACATTTTTCGCGTTTAACTTGGACTCTTTCTTTTCTAACGCTTCCGACCTCTTATCCAGAGCTTCCTCTTTCGATAACACACGCTTTTCATATCGCTGAATTTCTGCTCTGCGCTCCTTGGACTCACGCTCAATCTCATTTTTGTTCTTGAGTGCTTCCTCTTTTGCTTCTAACAAAGCTTCTCTTTTCTTGGTTTCTGCAGTTTTAACAGCATCGTCAATGATCTGACGCGCCTTGTCCTCTGCATTTCCCACTTTTTGCTCCTCAGATTCCTTATATTTCTTAATGGAAACTGATTTAGAAACAAGCGCAGCTACAACGATAGATACCAGTAAGACCACAATGAATACTATAGTAGTAACCAATGGTGGCATCGAATCGAAGCACCTCCTTTTGAATATTCGTTGTACATAATACAACACATCAATTTTATACTTAATGCGATAAATTGTCAAGCAATCGAAGCAGTTTTCCTATCCGTAATTTTGGACTGATCGTCTTTGTCCCAAGAGCAAAACCAGCGTTTTTCTCTACAAGAATTGCTAAAGCAATTCTTGATGGCATAACACCACACTATGAACAATTTCCTGGTCCACAAAAATTTCTTCATTCTTTTGCGGATATTTCCTGCCGTTCCTTCCACAGATCGATCTGTCTGCGAATATCCTGACTGCGGAATCCTCTGCGATAAAGTTTCGCCATCACCTTTTGCTGTTCATCATAAGTCAGGCTTGTCTTTCCACGCAAGCACTTTTCGAGTGCCTTCTGCAATGCTCCACTGTCATCACCGTCAAATTCCTCGATCGCCAATGTAATATATTGGTCTGCAACACCCCTTTTCAAGAGATCCTGCTTGATACGCTGCATACTTCGAGAACTTCTATAAATCTCTACAAAACGCCTGGCATAACGCTCATCATCGATATAATGATAACTCTGCACATAGGCAATCGCAGCCTCAATCGCTTCTGCCGAAAACTCACTCCTCTGTAACTTGCTTCGCAGCTCCCACTCTGTGCGATCCATATGCTGCAACAAAGACATGGCTTTCTTCGTTGCCTTCAAAAGTTCCTCTTCTTCCTCCGATGGCAAAGCAGCCAAACTGTCTGCCCCCTCTGCAGCCTGCCCTGTCTCCATTGCCTGTTTCTGCTTCCAATATTCCACATCCCACTGTTTCAAATCCGCCCTCCTGCTTCATCTTCCGAAATCAAATATCCGTGTCCTGATACAATGACCAAAACACGGATACACTAAATAATCTTACCGTTTCCGAAAGGATATGTTTATTCGTCTGCTTTCTGGGCAGCGTCTTTGTTGTCCTTATCGTCAGATACCTGTTCCTCTTTTTCTGCAAATGGATCAGCCTGCGCATACTTTTCACGGACTTTTGCCTCAATATCTGCCATAACATCCGGATGTTCCTTGAGATAATTCTTGGCATTCTCGCGTCCCTGTCCGATCTTGTCACCATTATAGGCATACCATGCACCACTCTTGTTGACAATATTCTCATTTGCTGCCAGATCCAGGATATCTCCTTCTCTGGAAATTCCCTCTCCATAGATGATATCCACTTCTGCTGTACGGAATGGTGGCGCTACCTTATTCTTCACAACCTTGATCTTTGTACGGTTACCGATTGCCTCGCCGTCCTTCTTGATCTGCTCTCCACGACGAACTTCCAAACGAATGGAAGAATAATACTTCAAAGCACGACCACCGGTTGTTGTCTCCGGATTTCCAAACATGACACCAACCTTCTCACGCAGCTGGTTAATAAAGATTACCGTACAATTAGTCTTGCCAATGATCGCTGTCAGTTTACGCAGTGCCTGTGACATCAAACGAGCCTGCAGTCCTACATGGGAATCTCCCATCTCTCCCTCGATCTCCGCCTTAGGAACCAAAGCAGCAACCGAATCGACGATCACAATATCAACCGCACCGGAACGAACCATCGTCTCTGTGATCTCCAATGCCTGCTCACCGGTATCCGGCTGTGAAATATACAGATTGTCAATATCGACACCAATTCGTTTCGCATAAACTGGATCTAAGGCATGCTCTGCATCAATAAATCCGGCAATACCGCCTCGTTTCTGCACCTCTGCTACCATATGTAACGCAACCGTTGTCTTACCACCTGACTCCGGGCCATATACTTCTACTACTCTTCCCTTTGGCACACCGCCTACTCCCAGAGCAAGATCCAGTCCCAGAGAACCGGAAGGTACGGTCTCTACATTCAGATGCATATTATCTCCAAGCTTCATTACCGAACCTTTACCATATGCTTTCTCGATCTGAGACAATGCAGCTTCCAAAGCTTTTCTTTTATTTTCATCAATCTTTACTTCATTCGCCATTGTTACTGTCCATCCTTTCCATTATACGAACAAATGTTCTGTTCGTATAATAATGCTTTTTAACCTATCTGTCAACTGTCTTTTTCTTTTTGTAATTCAAGTATGTTCTTATGATATGATTTCTTTTGCACATTGTCAATATATTTTATTTCGTATCTTGTATTTTATTTAATCAAGAATTGCTTCTGCAATTCTTGCAGAGCAAAACGCCGGTTTTGCTCTTATTTATTGCTTCGGAAATTGCCCATCCTGTTCCTTTACACCATCAAGAATTGCTTCTGCAATTCTTGCAGAGCAAAACGCCGGTTTTGCTCTTGTTTATTGCTTCGCCCCCTGCTGATGTATAGCACGATACTTCTGTGTATATTCCATTGCCTGCTCATTGGTGATCAAATGGTATCTTGCCATATACCGCATACTGTCCACAAATTCCTTTGTCGTAACGGGCGCTTTTAACAAGCTGTCCAGTGTCCGGAGGATCTGCTCTTTATATTCTTCTAAGGAAATCACTCCGGTCTTGCACAATACGCTGGCACGATAAATTTCTTTAAAATACTCATCAAATCGATCCGAACGGCACACCTCATCATCCAACAAAAATGGTACTCGCGGTAACAGTTCCATCAGATTAGATACGGAAGTATTCGTCACATAAATCCCCGGTTCAATATAGTACAGATCTTTTTGATAGATCAAATTTCCCTCGCTGGTTGCCTGCGTATACTCCGGCAGATACGGTGCAAATAATTTGGCAATATAATTGCTGAATCGAAAAAATGCATAGTCATTCTCTGCATCTGCTGTCACCTTTTTATCCAGGTAAATTCCTTTAATATCGCTTAACGGGATCTCAAACTCATTGGCGTGACCCTCCAACACCAAAAAATGCAGTGTCTCATTTGTTCTCCATGCATATGCAGGCACCTGTACCAATTTACGGGCAACAAAAGTATCGATCATGATCTTTTTGTGCGATGGAGTTACATGATAATGATGCAACATTTTTTTGACTTGTTTTTCATTCAGGGAAGATAAAAATCGTGCTTTTGCGCGTTCCCTTTCCTTCGGGGACATTTCTTCTGAAGGAACATCCGCCAGCTCTTTTTGTTTTTTCTTTTGTTTGGCATCTTTTTCTAAACGATTGACCGATACCGACTGCGTTGTCACAAAGCAAACCAAGCCAAGTCCTGCCGCGCCTGCCGCCATCTGCGGTATCGCCAATGCTGCCGCTGCTACAAGCAGACCGAACGCCACAAGTCCCAAAACAAGGATTGACCACAAATATACTTTGGTCTTGAAACTTCCGTGAAACATACTGCGAATGATCTTATCCATCATGGGCGCAATCTACCTCCTTCATATCTGGCATGCGCATCTACGCAATGTAACAGGGATTCAAACTGTTCCTCCAAAGGTGCTTCATCAAGAACAACATCAAGTGCAGCCGCTATATTGTGCAGCAATAATTTATCGAGATATGGCTGCATACCGATCAACAACTGTCTCTTTTCCTCATACGACTCCGCATCCAAAATCTGTAACATTCCCCTTCTGGCGATCTCTTCCTCCGTAATCTTTCCGGAAAGATAGCGTTCTGCCTGTCCGCTCACCAATGCTCTGTGAAGCTCCTCATCCGGGATCGATGTCAACTGTTCCTGTGTCTCTGCCGCTGTTGAACCCTCTGTCTCCTGCATCGACTGCCCTGTCTTTTGTGCCTGTAATGCAACCTGTCCCGCCTGCGCAGTCTTGCCGGTCTGTAATGCCGTCTGTCCCGCCTGTACAGACTGTAATGTCACTTCTTCCGACAGATCAACGGGAACAAAACGCAATTCCTGCCCGGCATCCGGATAATCAGCAGGATCCAATCGTTCTACAAACATAGAAAGCGGACGAACCCACACCTCAAACGGTGGTTTCATCGCCTGATATACCACCATCGTTTCTCCTGTCTCGCTGTGCTTTGCCAGCGTTTTGATCTGATAAATTCCACCCTTAAAATGACGGTAAATGCCACCTTCCACCAATTTTATTTCTTCCATAGCAATCCTCATTCCTATCTTCTTTTTGCCATACATCCCCACACCTCGCACCTCCTATCAATTAATTACTCTGTTCCCATAATGCGTATTATGTCGCTGTGAATTTAGTCATTTTGCAGCCACTATACCAACGGGCTCTACCATAATGGCTGCAAAATGACTATATCGTTACGAAATATAATACGCATTATGGGAACTCCACAGACATAGTCCATGTGCGAAGTTTCTGGTATTTAGTATAGCACGAATTTTGTTCTCCGAAAAGCAAAAGGAAATGCCAAGAGGACATTGACAGTATATCCGGAATAATGTTACTATTTCAACAGCTTGGACAGTACCGAAACGCCAGGCTGTTGAAGGTAAAAATTTTGTGTCTGTGCACACTCGACACAGGGTTTATGATACAGATTCAGTGTGCAGAAATGAGGAGTACGATGAACGCAAGAAATAATGCATTATTTTTTGGTGATGACAATGATTATGAGGCAGTCATCACTTTAACAGATGAAGATGGTAATGATATGGATGTTGAGGCGATCGCAGCGATCGAGATCCATGAGCTGCAGAAGGAATACATGGCAGTGATCCCTACAAAGCCACATCCTGATTTTGCTGAGGGCGAAGTCATGATCCTGATCTATTCCGAGGATGAAGAAGGTAATCCTGTCTTTGAAAATCTGGACGATCCGGAAGAATTTGAGATCGCCAGCAAGGCATTTGAGGAAATGCTCGCAGAATTTGCGGATGCAGAGGAAGACGATGACGACGAGGAAGAAAACGAGGATTACTTAAGTGATATTTCTCAGATCATGCCCGGTGTAACGATCGACTACGACAAATAAGAGCCGTCTCCTATTTTACAATAAGAGCAAAGCAATTATTACTACCACATACTTTAAGACTTCTATTCATACATTGCTTATAACAGTGGCAAATGCAGGATAGGAGTCTTTTTATGTTGAATTATCTTTGGGGAATTATGATCATGCTGGGCATCGGTTATGGCATTGCAACCGGAGAGGTAGAAGCTCTCAGTAACGCTACGATCGAAAGTACCGGCGAAGCGGTCACGATGTCTATCACGATGCTGGGCATTATGGCAATGTGGACGGGTCTGATCGAAATTGCCAGGCGCGCAGGGCTTCTTGAACGGATGACAAACGCTCTGCACCCGGTGCTTCGCTTTCTATTTCCCCGCATCCCCGAAAAGGACCCCGCTTTGGAATATATTGCAGCAAATATCATTGCCAATATTCTCGGTCTTGGCTGGGCAGCAACCCCGATGGGGTTAAAAGCGATGAAAGAACTCGCCCGCTTACAGCGTTCTCGTTCCCATGACCGAAAGGAATTAACGAAGGCATCTGATGAAATGTGTACTTTTTTGATCATCAACATTTCTTCCCTGCAAGTCATCCCCGTCAGCGTCATTGCCTACCGTACCCAATACGGCTCTGTCAATCCGGCAGCCATTGTGCTGCCCGGTCTTATCGCCACAACGATCAGTACACTAGCCGCCGTAATATTCTGCCGTATCATGTGCAAAAAGCGTTAGTTGGAAAAGAGCAAAAAAGGCAGCCTTATAGAAAATGTTTCTATAAGGCCGCCCCTAAGGACCACCAAAATTCTTATTCGATACCTACCACCGTAAAGTCAAGTTTCTCGATCGTCTCTTTGATCACAGATTCCTCTACTTCCTGATACAAAGAAACCACTGCGATCTTTTTGTTGAGATTAACTTTACAGATCACGCCATCCAATTCATTTAAGTGCTTCTCAATACGGTTTTTGCAATTTTGACAATGCATTCCCTCGATATGAACGGTAAGTTCTCGCAACTTTGGACCATCAATTTTCTTCTTTGGTACTTTTTCCTTTGGTCCGCCGCAACAATCCCCTTCGCCTTTCATATGTTTGACCGTCGTACGGATTGCCGGGATCAAAATGATCACTATGATAACGATTGCGATCCAATTACCACTGGATGCCTGTGCTGCCAAATAATTTGCCATATTTACCACCTAACCTTTCCGACTCAAATGTCTTCTCCCGTCCCCTAAAACACTACTTTCCACCTCGAACTTACCATAATCACTTATCAATTCTCCTAACAGAGGGAAAAGACCGCTTGTTTTTTGCAAAACAAACGGTCCCATCACTATTTCTTCTGTTTTGTTTTCTTTGGCTGTGCCCCACAACATTTTGTGCAGGATCCCGCCGAAGGACAGCCAATGCATCTTACACCCTTTTTCTTAGACTTGACGATATAAAAGATCGACGCTCCTAAAATAAGTGCAATGACCAATATTGCGATTATGTTTGCAATAATGCTTCCCACAATAACCATCCCTTTCTAAACTATGAATCAAAATCCAATGACTCTTTACAAACTACCTGCATTTTCACAGGCAACTTGTATTCCTAAGCTATTAGTCCAACTGATACTCTGTATCGATTGCACGATTAGCCTTGAGGATCAGACTAACAATGACTGCTGCGAAGATTGCGATAGCGATCAATCCTGCATAGAAACCAGGTGTTGAAAGAACTGCTGCAGGTCCTACTGTAATCATTGTACCAATCTGGTATACCAAATATCCAACGGTGAAACCGGTTGCAAGCTGTAAGCAGATACCGCCAAACAGCCACTTACCACTCTGCATCTCTGAGTTCAGAGCACCAAGTGCTGCGAAACATGGTGGGGTGTAAAGGTTGAACATTAAGTATGCAAGTGCTGCAACTTTTGTCAACATCATTACTTTAGCTACCTCGTTACCGGAGCCTACTAATGCAAGTTCATCAGTATCGATAAAGTTTGTAATTGCGAAACAGGTAGCGATTGTACCAACTACATTCTCTTTCGCAATAAATCCTGTGATTGCTGCTGCTGCAAGCTGCCATGATACAATACCAACGACAGGTACTAACAGATAAGCAAATGGTCCGGCAATACTTGCAAGGATAGAAGTGCTCTCCTGTCCCTCTTCAATTGCCTGAAGATGCCAGTTGAATGACTGCATCAACTGTACTACTGTATTACATACAAGGATTACGGTACCAGCCTTAACGATGTATGCTTTACCACGATTTAACATAGATAACACACCGATCTTCAAGCTAGGAATCTTATATTCCGGAAGCTCGATGATGAAGAAAGACTTTCTATACTTCATACCGGTGATCGCCTTAATGAGCAGTGCGCCCAAAAGGATCAAAATAATACCAACAAAGTACATCAAAGGTCCTACCCATTTTGACTTAGGGAAGAATGCACCTGTAAACAATGCGATTACAGGCAACTTAGCACCACATGGCATAAATGTTGCAAGCATTGCTGTTGTTCTACGCTCACGCTCATTCTTGATCGTACGACAAGCCATGATAGCAGGGATACCACAACCGGTAACGATGATCATAGGGATAACGGATTTACCAGAAAGACCTACTCTCTTAAAGATTGGGTCAAGTACGACAGTTGCACGAGACATGTAACCACAATCCTCAAGCAATGCGATGAGGAAGTACATAACCATTACAAGTGGAAGGAAACCAACTACGGCACCAACACCACCGATAATACCATCGCAAAGCAGAGAAACCAAGAATGCACTTGCATTGGCGTTTTCCAAACTTTCTGTTGCCCAACCCTGGAACTGCTCGATCCATCCGGTCAGGATATCTGCCAAATATGTACCTAATGTAGACTGTGAAATGTAGAATACTAAGTACATTACTGCTGCGAAGATCACGATACCGATTACAGGATGTGTAATTACGGAATCAATCTTATCTCCGATCGTCTTATCTTTAGTCAATACTTTACGAGTCTCAACCTCTTTTACGATCGCATTTACGAAATCAAAACGCTTTCTATCTGCCTGCTCAACTTCATCTTTATCATGAAGATTAACATCACCCTGTACATAAGGTGCCTTCTGATCAGCGCCCACTAATTCAGCTGCCTGTGCAACAACTTCTTTCAGTCCTTCATCAGATGTAGATACTGTTTTGAGTACCGGACATCCTAACTTCTCAGACAAAAGTTTTTCGTTGATCTTTGTGCCCTTCTTCTCGTTGACATCGCTCTTATTCAAAGCTACTACAACAGGAACACCGAGCTCCAAAAGCTGTGTTGTAAAGAACAAGCTACGGCTCAAGTTTGTTGCATCCACGATGTTGATGATAACATCAGGATGCTCATTTTTTACATAACCGCTTGTAATACTTTCTTCGGATGTAAATGGTGACATAGAATATGCACCCGGAAGATCGACTGCGATTAACTCTTTAGAGCCATCGTAATACGCCTTCTTGATCTGGCTTTCTTTCTTGTCGACGGTAACACCAGCCCAGTTACCGATTTTTTCATTTCTTCCCGTTAATGCGTTGTACATAGTGGTCTTACCACTATTTGGATTACCGGTTAACGCAATTCTCATAACGAAACCTCCTTGTAAAATGGTACAAATTATTAAATTTTCTTTATATCAAAATAGCTTTCGCTAATTCAATATCAATGTTGTATCTGGCATCCTTAATTGATACGACCAGATTTCTCTTCTTACGCGCAACAACCGTGATCGGTTCACCGCTGTAGCAACCAAGCGAAAACAAGAAGGAACTCATCTCGTCATCATTTGTTTGAATGTCTTTTACAATATACTCTTTTCCTTCTACTGCCTCATTCAGATTCATAAGCTTTCCTTTCTACTTAAGCTAACTTCTACTGTATGGTGACTAATAATAATTTCATGCAACTTTCTTTTATTAGTCTATTCTACCAGTTAAAAGTTTAGACATATTTTAGTTAGAATCCACTAACCATCTAGTAATTTAATACAATCTTTATCTTTTGTCAATCTTTTTTTATATTTATGGCTTAATTTCCGATTATTTGTAAAAAAGAGCAAAACCAGCGTTTTGAGGTGACCTATAAAGTAAAGCAAAAAAAGGATGTCAAAAATCTATTTTGACATCCTGAATCTTAAAATAAATCGCCCCAGTCAAAGCAACGGATATTGATCCACATCTTGGAGATCCGTTCGTTTTCTTTCTGGTCAAAGCATTTCATCACTGCACTGCGCTGCAGCACCTCTTTCGGTGGATATTGCGCATACACCTGTCTTCGTTCCTGTCCTTTTGGCACCTGCAATACATATTGTTCAGATGCATTTTCAGGTTCATCCGTGAAGAAATACCGTAGGGAATAAGGTACCGTTTTCTCTTCCTCCTCTGCACCATAACACCAATCCGCATATTCATAGATCAGATCACTATCGCCCCCGGAGATCACGGAAGTGTAGCCGACATAATACATATTTTTGATGACATTGTCCGGTCTTGAGACAAAATTGATAAATGCCTCTGCTGCCTTCTGCTTGTTGGTATCACTTGAAATCCCCTTTTTGAGCATGCACCATCCGTCAAACCAGATATTCGATGCTTCCTCCGGCACGGCAAATTCCAGTTCCAAGCCATCCTCTTCCGCCTGATCCATAGTATACACGCCATCTCCGGACCACTGCATATTCGCAACGACTTTTCCTGTTACCATATCTGCTTTTCCGCTGTCTGTCTCCAAAGAATACGCATTTTCCCGCATCTTTGCCAAAATTTCTTCAATCTTATCAACCGTCTGCGGCTTCGTGTCATTCATCTCCTCGTACAGACGCTGTTCGTATTGATAGTCCTGTCGAAAATCTTTCTGCAAGAAAAGCTGTTCCTTGTTGATTGCCTGCGCCACAATGTAGGAATCTCGAATACTGTCCTTCATCGTGATCCTTTTTTGATATTTGGGATCCAACAACATCGACCAATGCTTCGTCTCCTCTTCGGTAACTTCTGCCGGATTATAGACGATTCCCATTGTTCCCCACATGTATCCTGCACCATAGTCCGATAACTTTTTCCCATCGATCTGCAATTCATCAAATCTCTTTTTTATATAAGGAGAAAGTCCTTTACTATAATAATTTTCTTCTGCATTCTGCTGCTTGAAAGTATCCGAAAACGCCTGCAGTTCACCCTCTTTCATCAGCTTCATGATCATGTATTCCGATGGACAGACAAGATCAAAAGTATCACCCAAAGTAAGCTGATTGTACAGATCTTCATTCGTACCAAAAGTCGAATACTCCACCTGCACTTTTTCCCCATAGGTCTGTTCATACCATTGTTCAAACAAAGTGATCATATCTTCTTTTCCTAAGATTTCCGTGCCATCTGCAAGCTCAATGGTCTCATCACTGCTCCAACCGCCCTCATCCAAATATTCCTCCCAGTTTGCCACACGCAGCACGGTAACATCCTGTCCCCCTCGACCACATCCGGTCATACCTGACGCCCCTATCGCCAAGCATAACATTACCAACCACATCCATTTTTTCATTGTCTACATTCAGCCTTTCTTCATCCAATCACATCCACCTTATAGGATTTTGACATCTTACTTCTTATAGTAGATGTCACGCCTTAACGATCCGGGTTACTCCTCTTCTTTTTGTTTGCCGACATTCATCAGGATCACCGCCACGATCACGACCACAAAAATAACTGTCGATAACGCCCAAAGCGCTGTCTTGATCTCCGTCCGCGCCCCTTTGGTCGCATTGACAACATAAGTGCTGATCGTGTTAAACATCGCCGGTTTGGTATAGGTCGTAATAAAATAATCATCTAACGACAAAGTGATCGCTGTCATAAATCCAGAGGCAATTCCCGGTAGCAATTCACGCAAAACCACACGGCTTAACGCCTGTCGCGGGCTACAGCCAAGATCCAAAGCTGCTTCATATAAATTAGGATCCATCTGCTTTAACCTTGGTAACACTGACAAATAAACAAACGGCGTACAAAGCACCGTCTGTCCCACAAGCAGTGGAATATAAGTGTCTTTATCAATATGAAAGAAAGCGATCAGCAAAACACAGACCGAAAATCCCGTCACAACATCAGAATTCACGACCGGGATCTGTCCCGCAAGCTCGATCCCCCTGCGCATAGAATTCTTGGAATAATATGCTCCTATCGCACCGGTTGTTCCCAATATCGTGGAGATCACCGCCACGATCAGAGCAATCAGTAATGTCCCCACGATCATCTGTGTCAACTCCGGTGTGGTAAATAGTGTCACATAATTGTGCAGAGAAAAACCACGCAGAGAACCGATCATTGTCGCATTACTAAAACTATACACAGCTAAAATGATGATCGGCAAATATAGGAAAGCCAGGATCAGTCCCAGCCATACGATTTGAAATCCTTTTTTCTTCACGCTGCCAAGCCCCCTTTCCGATCAGACGCATCTTCCCCTGTCAACCGATCCGTGATCCAGGTAATGCCAAAAATAATCAGCAGTAAGATCATCGAGATCATTGATCCATTGTTCCAATCATAGGTACTAAAATAACTTCCAATCAGGCTGCCCATAATATAAGTACTGTTATAGATCATATCCAGCACCACATAGTTGGTCATAGCCGGAAGAAATACCATTGTCACGCCGCTGATAATGCCCGGCATCGACATCGGAATCATAACTTTCCAAAATACCTGTATTTTCTTGGCGCCAAGATCCGCTGCTGCCTCCGGTAGCGCATCGTCCAATTTGGTGATCACATTGTAGATCGGCAGGATCATAAACGGTAAGAAATCGTATACCATACACAAGATCGTATTAAACAGTGGATGAAATGCCAGATTTCCCTGCAATAGACTTAACACTTCCTTTACCGCCGTAATGCGCAAGGTAAAATTGATCCACATCGGTGTCACTAACAGGATCATCCACACACCACTTCTCGTGAAGCCTCCCCGCGCCAAAATATAAGCAGTCGGGTATGCCAATAACAAACAGCAGACGGTCGTGATCAGGGCGATCACAAAACTGTAAAACAAGGTACCGATCGTTCTACCGTTTGTAAAAAAATCCGTAAAATTGCGCATGGTAAACTGCCCCTGTCCATTGGTAAATGCATAATACAGCACCACCAAAAGCGGCAGAACCACAAACAAGATCAAAAATGCCACATAAGGCAAACATAATTTATTTCTACGAAACATGCAGCCGAATCCTCCTCGTTCTTTCTCTGTCCCATTTTACGGACAGTCCCATTTTTATCACAGAACTATCCATAAGCATTTTTTCTGCATCGCACGATCTTTTTGTCATACAAGTGCACACATCATATTTTCTTCGCATCACACAAACTATTTCTGTACCACAGATGCGCGCATGGCTTCTTCCGGCACAACAATACTGACAAAATCCCCGATGTTCCACAAATACTCATCGTACACAAAATAAGCTACATCATTTTTGCTGTGCACCACATAACTGTAATGGTCACCCATATAGATCAACGAAGTAATATGTCCCTGAAACAGTCCCGCATCCGGCTCATCACTCAACTGGGCAAGCTTCGGATCAAAGTAAAACTGTACTTTCATACCATCCGTTTCAAGCACTTCCCCTTTTTTATCATAGAGACTGCCATCCCGCAATACTGCATCCGGAAATATTTTTAGCGGATCCATTGTGACACTGCCATCTACCAGACGGATTCGCATATCACTATCCATAATTCCCTCAAAATGATTTGCCCGCTCATTAAACGCCATCAAATGAATACTGTCCGGTAAGATTGTGATCCCGACCTTCGTTCCCGCAGGAATGTCTTTATGGTACTGCGCGTAGATCTCATCCTTATCATGTGCGATCGCGATTTCATGAAAAGTTCCTTTAAATACCGATGAAAGCACTGTTCCCGTCAGCTTTCCTGCTTCATTTTCCTGTATGACCACATCTTCCGGACGGATCACTGCCTGGATTCGGCTGCCCGTCGGAAAGACATCGACACAATCAAATTCCATTCCCAGGAATGCCGCCTTGCGTTCTCCTGTCACAACACCGTTATAAATATTACTCTCTCCGATAAAATCAGCCACAAACGCATTTCTAGGCTCATCATAGATCTGTTCCGGTGTTCCGATCTGCTGAATATGTCCATTACTCATCACCACGACTTTATCAGACATCGTCAACGCCTCTTCCTGATCGTGCGTCACCATCAAAAAAGTAATGCCCAACTCTTCATGCATCTGTTTCAATTCCATCTGCATTTCCTTGCGCATTTTATAATCCAATGCTCCCAACGGCTCATCTAACAACAAGATCTCCGGTTCATTCACAATCGCTCTGGCAATGGCGATTCTTTGCTGCTGTCCACCTGACAGCGTGTGGATCCGGCGTTTCTCAAATCCCTCCAGATCTACCACTTCCAATGCATGACGCACCTTCTCGTGAATGACTTCTCGCGGCAGCTTTTTCAGTTTCAAGCCAAACGCCACATTGTCATAAATATTCAAATAAGGAAATAACGCATATTTTTGAAACACGGTATTGACAGGTCGCTCATTGGGTGGAAGTGTGCTGATGTCCTTGCCATCCAATAAGATCTGTCCCTGTGTCGGCGTCTCAAATCCGCCGATCATACGAAGTATCGTTGTTTTGCCACATCCGGATGGTCCTAACAATGTCACAAATTCTCCTCTTTGAATCGACAAAGAGATGTTTTCTACAGCAGTCGTATCTTCTGTGTAGCTCTTCGTTATATTTTTCAGTTCAATAATATGATCCTGCATTCCACTCCTCCAGCCTGCTAAAATTTATGCAAAATTCAACCCGTTCACATAGGTATGTGCGCAGTGTATTCTCTAAAAATATGTTATACCTTAGTATATGGGGTATGGTCAAGTTTTTCTCTTGAAAAAGTACAATTTACCATAATATTTACCAAACTCAAACGGCTGCACCACCTACGCCAAAAAATACCACATCATCACACAAATTTTTCACACAGTTATGATTGCAAATTTCCCCAAAATAAGATAAAATAACTCATAGTGGGCGGTTGCCGTGCCGCAGTCATGATTCCGGTTCGATCGAACCGGCTTTTACGGCGAAATTCAAAACAAGAAAGGATGTAATAGAATTATGAACAACATGCCTAAAATGAAAATTGGTATTGTAGCTGTGAGCAGAGACTGCTTCCCAGAATCACTCTCTGTAACAAGAAGAAAGAACCTTGTAGAGGCATACAAGGCAAAATATGATGAGGCTGACATTTATGAGTGTCCTGTTTGTATCGTTGAGAGCGAGATCCACATGGTACAGGCTTTGGAGGACATTAAGAAAGCCGGATGTAACGCACTTTGCGTATACCTTGGTAACTTTGGTCCGGAGATTTCCGAGACATTGCTTGCAAAGCACTTTGAAGGACCTAAGATGTTCGTAGCTGCTGCAGAAGAGACATCTAAGGATGGCGGTCTGGTACAGGGTCGTGGTGATGCTTACTGTGGTATGTTAAATGCAAGCTATAACTTAAAGCTTCGCAATGTAAAAGCTTATATCCCAGAGTATCCTGTAGGAAACGCTGAGGAATGTGCTGACATGATCCATGAGTTCGTTCCAATCGCAAAAGCAATCTACGCTTTGGATCACTTAAAGATCATCAGCTTTGGTCCTCGTCCATTGAACTTCTTAGCTTGTAACGCTCCTATCCAGCAGCTTTACAACTTGAATGTTGAGATCGAAGAGAACTCTGAGCTTGACTTGTTTGAAGCATTCAACAACCATGCCGGAGATGCTCGTATCCCTGATGTTGTTAAGGATATGGAAGCAGAGCTTGGCGCAGGTAACAAGAAACCTGAGATTCTTGAGAAACTTGCTCAGTATGAGATCACTCTCCTTGACTGGATCGAGGATCACAAGGGATATCGTGAGTTCGTTGCGATCGCCGGAAAATGCTGGCCTGCATTCCAGACACAGTTTGGTTTCGTTCCTTGCTATGTAAACAGCCGTCTGACAAAGATGGGTATTCCTGTTTCCTGTGAGGTTGATATCTATGGTGCATTGAGCGAGTTCATCGGAACCGTTGTCAGCAACGATACGGTTACTCTCCTCGACATTAACAATACTGTTACACCTGATATTTACGAAGAGGATATCAAGGGCAAATTTGATTATACATTGAAAGATACTTTCATGGGATTCCACTGTGGTAACACAGCTTCCACAAAACTTTCCTTCTGCGAGATGAAGAACCAGATGATCATGGCGCGTTCTCTTCCGGAGGAGGTTACAAACGGAACTCTCGAGGGAGACATCGTACCTGGAGACATCACTTTCTTCCGTCTGCAGAGTACAGCTGATGCTAAACTTCGTGCTTACATCGCACACGGTGAGGTTCTTCCTGTTGCAACTCGTTCCTTCGGTGCGATCGGTATCTTCGCGATTCCAGAGATGGGTCGTTTCTACCGTCATGTATTGATCGAAGGTAACTTCCCTCATCATGGTGCTGTAGCATTCGGTCATTACGGAAAGGCTCTTTACGAAGTATTCAAATACATCGGTGTTGATGTAGATGAGATCGGCTTCAACCAGCCTAAGGGAATGCTTTACAAGACAGAAAATCCATTTATGTAATTCGATTCTTACAATAATATAGTAACATTTTATCGGAAAGGCACACTGTTTCGGCAGCGTGTCTTTCCGTGTAAAAATACAAATCATTTTAACCGAAGGAGGTTTCATATGAACTATTTAATTGGTATTGATTTGGGAACATCCTCAACCAAAACCGTACTTTTTGATGAAAAGGGAGAAGTAATTGCTTCCGCAAGCAAAGACTATCCTCTGTACACACCACATAACGGCTGGGCAGAGCAGAAGCCGGAAGACTGGCGTGACGCTGCTTTAGAGACGATCACAAAAGTCGTAAAAGATTCCGGTGTCGCTGCTGATGACATCAAGGGACTTGGTATCTCCGGTCAGATGCACGGTCTTGTCATGCTCGACGAGCAGGGCGAAGTGATCCGTCCTTCCATCATTTGGTGTGACCAGCGTACCGAAAAAGAATGTGAAGAAATGACAGAAAAAGTTGGCGCAGAAAAGTTGATCGAGATCACTGCCAATCCTGCCATGACAGGATTTACAGCTTCTAAGATTCTGTGGGTTCGTAATAACGAGCCTGAAAACTACGCAAAATGTAAACACATTCTCCTGCCAAAGGATTATGTTCGTTACATCTTGACTGGTGAATTTGCAACAGAGGTTTCTGATGCTTCCGGTATGCAGCTTTTGGATGTACCAAAACGCCAGTGGTCTGATGAACTTCTTGAGATCTTAGATATCGACAAGAGTCTTCTTGCAAAAGTATATGAATCTCCGGAAGTAACCGGAACGATCTTACCAGAGATTGCTGCTAAGACAGGTCTTTCTACTTCTACTGTTGTCGTAGGTGGTGCCGGTGATAATGCTGCCGCTGCTGTAGGTACCGGTGTCGTAGAGGACGGTAAAGCATTTACCACGATCGGTACAAGTGGTGTCGTTTTCGCACACAGCAACAACATTTCTATTGATCCTAAGGGTCGTGTACATACTTTCTGCTGCGCTGTTCCGGGTGCATGGCATGTTATGGGTGTAACACAGGCTGCCGGATATTCCCTCGCTTGGTTCCAGGAAAATATCGGAACAGAGTATGCCCGCAAGGCAAAAGAGCAGGGATGCGGTGCTTTTGATCTGATCAATGCAGATGTACAGAAGACTCCGATCGGAGCGAACCGTTTGATCTATCTTCCATACTTAAATGGTGAGAGAACTCCTCATGTTGATCCAAACTGCCGTGGCGTATTCTTCGGTTTGTCCAGTATGCATACAACCGCTGATATGGCTAGAGCCGTAATGGAAGGTATTCAGTACTCTTTGACTGACTGCAATGATATCATCAAGGAAATGGGAATCGAAGTTTCTGAAATGATGGCTTGTGGCGGCGGTGCCAAGAATGCCGTTCAGCGTCAGATGATGGCTGATATGTTTGGCTGCGATGTGAAGACCGTAACCGCAACAGAGGGTCCTGCTCTCGGTGTTGCTATTCTTGCAGGTGTTGGTGCAGGACTGTACGAAAGCGTAGAATCCGCTTGCCGTCAGATGATCCACACTGATCCTGCTAAGGAATGTCATGCCGATCCAAAGGCAACAGCTGAGTATGATAAGTATCATCAGATCTACAAGAATCTGTATACTTGCCTGAAAGATCAGTTCCAGGAGTTGGCAAAACTGTAAAATGATAGAATGACACAATGATATATCGTGAGTATTTTTTATCTGATCCAAAAAGAGCAAAGCGTTATCGCTTTGCTCTTTTCATGTTACATAGAAGTTGCTTGTGTCATAGCAATTCCTGTAGAGCAAAACCAGCGTTTTGCTCTATTATATTTTTTACAATAAAATTTTACGACTGTACAGGAGCCACAGCGCCCTCGTAAACTGCCTCGTTCGTCAACTCGATACCAAGCTTTTTGAAAGTATTGATATCTGTAGCCGAAAGGATTGCTGATACATGGAGCTGACAGCCTGACAACTTCGGAAGCTGTTCCAATGCCAGCTTAGCGTTTGGATCTGATACCGCACACATCGCTAATGCAATGAGCACTTCATCGGTATGAAGTCGTGGATTCTTACTTCCCAGATAGCCGATTTTAATGTCCTGTATCGGTTCGATAAACGAACGCGAGATCAAATGTACTTCCTTATCAATATTTCCCAGTACCTTGATCGCATTTAAGAGTACCGCAGATGCCGGTCCTAACAGATCAGAAGTTGATCCGGTAACGATCGTTCCATCTGCAAGTTCCAATGCAGCTGCTGCAGATCCATTTGCCTGCGCCAGGTCATTAGCGACCGGCACAACCTTACGATCGTTGACACTGATCTTCGCCTGTTTCATGATCAGTTCCTGTTTATACACTTCCTCTTTCGTCGCTTCATCTTTCACAAAGCGGTTCAAAGACTGATAATATCTCCGAATGATCTCCTGCTTGGAAGCTTCCTTACATACTTCATCGTCCACGATACAGTTTCCTGCCATATTGACACCCATATCCGTTGGAGACTTGTAAGGGCAATGTCCGTAGATTCCTTCAAACATCGCTGCCAATACCGGATAGATCTCAATGTCACGGTTGTAATTTACCGTTGTCTCTCCATATGCTTCCAAATGGAACGGATCGATCATATTCACATCGTTTAAGTCGGCGGTTGCGGCTTCGTATGCGAGATTCACCGGATGTTTGAGT
>JALEPA010000207.1 GCA_022766515.1 Lachnospiraceae bacterium
TTATATATAGTAAGAGAACCGGAACACCGGCAGCTTCGATGGAAGACCAGGTACCGGAAGAAGTTGTCAAACGCCGTTTTGACAAACTGCTGAAGACGGTACAGGATATTGCAGCCGAAAAGGCACAAAAGGCAGTAGGTACAACGACAAAGGTATTGGTAGAAGAGGTAAACGGACAGGACGCTTCGCTGGTAACCGGACGAACCAGTCAAAACTATGTCGTGCATTTTCCGGGAACACCGGATCTGATCGGCAAGATGGTTTCCGTCTGCATCAAAGAAAGCAAAGGCTTCTATTATATGGGAGAAATTGTGGAATAAGAAAAAGGGGATCAATGTAAGGCACTCCCCTTTGCAGCAAAAGGGGATCAGAAGAAAGGCGTGATGGTAATGGGCGAGATGAAGAGTTTACGACAGAAACAGGAGGAAAGAGAACACCAGATCCTTGGTCCGTTCGCGACATTTGCGGATGAATCGAAGGGACGAGATGTCCGGGAACCGCAGTGCGATATTCGTACGGATTTCCAAAGAGACAGGGATCGCATACTGCATTGCAAGGCGTTTCGCAGGCTCAAGCAGAAAACACAGGTGTTTCTTGCTCCGGAAGGAGACCATTACCGCACCAGATTGACGCATACGCTCGAAGTAGCACAAAATGCCAGGACGATTGCCAGAGCCTTGCTGTTAAATGAGGATCTGACCGAAGCGATCGCTTTGGGGCATGACCTGGGACACACGCCTTTTGGTCATGCGGGAGAACGCGCCCTCAATCGTATTTCGGAAGAGTATGGAGGATTTCATCATAACGAACAGAGCGTTCGTGTAGTCGAGCGGTTGGAAAAAGACGGCAAGGGACTGAACCTGACCGTAGAAGTCAGGGATGGCATTTTGAATCATCAGACACGCCTGATGCCAAGTACCTTGGAAGGAAAGATCGTTCGCCTGTCAGATAAGATCGCCTATATCAATTCAGACATTGATGATGCGATCCGAGGCGGCATCATTCGGGAGGAGGAGATTCCGACCGAGCTGACCGATGTGTTAGGCACTTCCACGAATATGCGCCTCAACACACTGGTGCATGATATCGTACATCACAGCGAGGGAAAGAATGAGATCAATATGTCTGAGGAAGTGGAAAATGCAATGTTTCAACTGCGTAAATTTTTGTTTGCCACCGTGTACACCAATCCGGTTGCAAAGGGAGAGGAACGCAAAGTCGTACATATGATCGAACAATTATATGAATACTATATTCATCATTCCGAAAAACTCCCGGAGGAATTTCAGATGTTGATCCGCGAGGGAGAGAGTACAAGAAGAGCCGTTTGTGATTACATTGCCTGCATGAGCGACCGCTTTGCCGTTAATTTATATAAGGAGATCATGATCCCAAAATCATGGTCGGTTTTAGGAGTGGAGCACCGCTAAACAGCGTTGGTAAGCGGTAGAAAGCAGCTGAAAACTGCGTTGTAAATTTTCAAAAAAATAAAAAGGATTTTACAATTCTGTGTGGAATATATCAAATAGGGTGCGCAAAAAAGCGACAAAACTATACAGAAATGGAGAGACAGCATGGCGAGATACACAGAAGATCAAATAGAACAAGTGCGCTCTGCCAATGACATCGTAGAAGTCATTGGTGCATCTGTGCGTTTAAAAAGATCCGGCAGTGGATATGTCGGACTCTGTCCATTTCACAATGAAAAATCACCATCGTTTTCTGTCAGCCCATCCAGACAAATGTATAAATGTTTTGGATGTGGAGCCGGTGGAAATGTGATTACCTTCGTTATGGAATATGAAAATTATTCGTTTCCGGAGGCGATGGAGTATCTTGCAGAGCGGGTTGGAATATCTTTGCCCAAAAAGGAACTGTCCATGCAGCAGAAGCGGGAAGAAAATCTGCGCATGACATTAGTGGAGATCAATGCAAAGGCGGCAAGATACTATTATGCGACCTTAAAGTCGCCACAAGGCAGGCTGGGGTATGAATATCTGCGCGGCAGAGAATTGACAGATGAAACGATCCTTCGGTTCGGTTTGGGATATGCCGGACAGGGGGGAGGAGAACTGTACCGCTATCTCAAAAAAGAAGGATATGACGATGCCGTTCTCAAAGAGACGGGACTTTTTAAGATGGACGAGCGTGGCGTGTACGATAAATTTTGGAATCGTGTTATGTTCCCAATCATGGATGCCAACAACCGGGTGATCGGTTTTGGCGGTAGAGTGATGGGCGATGCCAAGCCAAAATATCTCAACTCTCCGGAGACTAAGATTTTTGATAAAAGCCGAAATCTGTTTGGATTAAATTATGCAAAACAAGGCAAAAGAAAATCCTTTATCTTATGTGAAGGATACATGGATGTGATTGCCTTGCATCAGGCAGGTTTTACCGGAGCAGTCGCATCATTAGGTACGGCATTTACAGAGCAGCAGGCAAATCTGCTTCGCCGATATACGGATGAGGTGTTATTGACTTACGACAGTGATGGAGCCGGGGTAAAGGCTGCACTGCGGGCGATTCCGATCCTGCGGCGCAATGGCATTACCGGACGAGTCGTTCACATGGATCCTTACAAAGATCCGGATGAATTTATCAAAGCTCTCGGAAAGGATGAATTTGCCAAACGGATCGAGGAGGCAGAAAACAGTTTCTTCTTTGAAATTTCGGTTCTGCGTAAAAATTACGATATCAGAGATCCGGAGCAGCGAACCAAATTTATCCACGAGATGGCACGAAAACTGTTAGTTTTTGGGGACAAGGTGCAAAGAGACAGTTATCTGGAGGCTTTGTCTGCAAAATATACTATTCCACAGGATGATCTGCGCAGACTGGTCATACGATACAGTGGCATGGAACCGGAGGGATACCGGGAGGCAATGGAAGAAAAACGGCAGGAGAGCAGACGCCAGAAGGCGAACAAAGAGCCGGAAGGTATGGGCTATACCTATCAGCTGTTTTTGTCCTGGCTGGTTGATAAGCCCGGTTTATTTGCACAGGTTCGTAAGATCATACAGGTGGATGATTACTGCGAGGAACCCTATCACCGGGTAGCAGAAATGCTGTACGGACAGTTGGAGCAGGGAACGCCGGAACCGGCAAAGATCATCAACTGTTTTGAAGATGTGACACAGCAAAATGCAGTGGCAAAAATGTTTCAGACGACTTTCGATGCGGAAATGAATCTGCGGGATCAAGAGAAGGCAATCAATGAATTGGCACTTCGGATCAAGGAACACAGCATTGAGCAAAAGATCCGTTCGCTAGAGGATGTCAACGGTCTACAGTCGTTGATCGAACAGAAAAAAGCGCTGCAGACACCCGGAAAACTGCATATTTCCTTAAAAGATGGTTAAGGTAAAGATATAGTTACAAGAGAAAAAACTGGGTAAACCAGTACATAAATAGAAAGGAAGGTCCATATGGCAACAGAGAAGAAACAGGTAAAGGAGCAGGCGGTAGAGGAGAAAACTGATGAAAAGGTAACAGCCAAGACCGCTAAAAAAACGGCTAAAAAGACAAGTAAGGCAAAAGAGGAACAGACAGCCGGCTCTGCTGTAGAAGAGGCTATGGAGAAAGTGGCGAAGGAAAAGAAGGCTGCCAAGACGACAAAAACCAAAAAGACGAGTACCAAGGCAAAGAAGGATGCGGTTGATCCTGAAAATGATGCCAAGCTGTTTATGGAACGCATGGATGCATTGCTGGAACTTGCGAAGGGAAAGAAAAATGTGTTAGAGATCTCTGAGATCAACAATTTCTTTAAGGATATTGAACTCACGGAAGAGAGAACAGAGCATATTATTGAATTTTTGGAGCACAAAAATGTTGATGTTCTTCAGATCTCAGATGATAAAGACGATGACGACGATATGATCTTAGAGCTGGAAAACAGCGGAGAAGTTCCGGATGATGAAGAGATCGAAAATATTGATCTGTCCGTGCCGGATGGCGTCAGCATTGAGGATCCGGTGCGCATGTATCTTAAAGAGATCGGTAAAGTGCCTCTCTTGACGGCTGATGAAGAAGTAGAGTTAGCTAAGCGCATGGAAGAAGGCGATATGGAAGCGAAGAAAAAACTGGCGGAAGCCAACCTTCGTCTGGTTGTCAGCATTGCAAAACGCTATGTGGGAAGAGGAATGTTGTTCTTGGATCTGATCCAGGAAGGTAACCTTGGTCTGATCAAAGCGGTAGAAAAATTTGATTATAAAAAAGGATACAAGTTCAGTACTTATGCTACCTGGTGGATCCGTCAGGCGATCACACGAGCGATCGCAGATCAGGCACGAACGATCCGTATTCCGGTGCATATGGTTGAGACGATCAATAAATTTGTCCGTGTGCAGAGACAGCTGCTTCAGGAATTAGGTAGAGAGCCTTATCCGGAAGAGATTGCAGCACAGATGGGACTTCCGGTAGAGCGAGTTCGCGAGATTCAGAAGATCTCATTGGAGCCGGTTTCTTTGGAAACTCCGATCGGTGAGGAAGAGGACAGCCATTTGGGTGACTTCATTCAGGACGATAATGTACCGGTTCCGGCAGAGGCAGCAGCATTTACACTTCTTCGTGAACAGTTGGAAGAAGTGCTTGGAACATTGACAGACCGTGAGCAGAAAGTATTGAAACTTCGTTTCGGATTGGAAGATGGTCGTGCCAGAACACTCGAAGAGGTTGGAAAAGAGTTTAAGGTAACAAGAGAGCGAATTCGTCAGATTGAGGCGAAAGCACTTCGTAAATTGAGACATCCAAGCCGCAGCCGTAAGTTAAAGGATTATCTGGAGTAATGAATTTATCAAAAAGACTGCAAGCTGTCGCAGCACAGGTGCGCTCAGGTGGAGTAGTAGCCGATATCGGCTGCGATCATGGCTTTACGATCATCCGGCTCGTGCAGGATGGCTGTGCCAGCGGCGGCATTGCAATGGATATTAACGAAGGCCCGTTGGAACGCGCCAGGCAGCATATACAAGAGTGTGGCTTGGACCAAGTGATCGATGTACGGCTGTCGGATGGTACGCAGGCGTTGCAGGAGGGCGAGGCACAAACGATATTGATCAGTGGTATCGGTGGCGGACTGATGGAACGGATCCTGATGGAGCACAAAGAGGTGACGACATCGGCAGAGGAGCTGGTGCTGTCGCCGCAGTCAGAGATCTATAAAGTGCGAAAGGCATTACACGCATTGGGATTTTGTATCGAGCAGGAAGAAATGGTGAAAGATATGGGGAAATTTTACACCATTCTTCGCAGTGTGCCGGGACAGGAACAATATGATGATCCGATTGATTATCTATACGGCAGGTGTTTGATCGAACAAAGATCCGCAGATTTTGTGGAGTACATTCGTAAGGAAAAACACCGTGTGGAAGGGGTTTTAGCCAATATGCCGCATGATCTTCCGGCAAGAGAGACGCTGCAGAAGGAACATACGCAGATTTTAGAAGTGATGGACCGCATGCAGATAGCATACAATGAAGAGACAAATGCGAAAAAACGACCGGGTGAACCGTCGTAGAAAAGAGGTAGTTATGGGGAAACAAGTGATAGTACGAGTGATCGTGGGATCGCAGATACATGAGAAACAATATCCGGAAGGAACCACTTATGCACAGGTTGCAGAGGAATTTGCAGACAGCTATGATCATGCCGTGATCTTAGCCAGAAGTGGTGGAAAATTATTAGAGCTTGGCAAGAAGATCATGAAAGATACGGAGATCACTTTTGTGACGATTGCAGAGGACAGTGGACATAAAACTTATGTCAGAGGTGTTACTTTATTGATGCTTCGAGCAATCTATGGAGTATGCGAAAAGGGAACACTGGAAAATGTGTTCGTAAAGTACCAGATTGGGGACAGCTGTTATATGGAAGTGCAGGGCGTAGAGGTTACAGAGGAACTGCTGCGCAAGGTAGAAGACAGCATGAGAGAGTTGGTACATAAAGATCTGCCTTTCCTAAAACGCTCAGTAGACACCAGTGAGGCATTAGAGATTTTTGACCGTTACGGCATGAAAGATAAGAAGAAACTCTTTGAGTATCGTCGCGTCTCAAAAGTGAATATCTATACGTTGGATGGCTTTGAGGATTATTATTATGGATATATGCCACCAAGCACCGGGATCTTGTCGTATTTCAGCTTACAGCCTTATGAAAAAGGCTTTATGTTGAATCTACCAAATGCAAAGACGCCGGAGCAAATCACGGAACATAAGCCAAGTCCTAAATTGTTCGCTACCTTACAGGAGGCGAAACAGTGGGGTAAAATGGTATCGGTTGATACAGTTGGTGCTTTGAATGATGTGATCTCGCAAGGGAGAATATCAGAGTTGATCTTAGTGCAGGAAGCTTTGCAGGAAAAGAAGATCGCACAGATCGCAGAGCAGATCGCATCGGATCCAAGCAAAAAGTTTATTATGATTGCCGGACCGTCATCGTCCGGAAAAACGTCGTTTTCCCACCGCTTGTCGATACAGCTTCAGACTTTGGGATTAAATCCTCATCCAATCGCATTAGACAATTATTTTGTGGATCGGGAGGACACTCCGTTAGACGAAGACGGCAATTACAATTTTGAATGTTTGGAGGCGATCGATGTTGAGTTGTTCAACAAGCAGATGAATTCCCTGCTTCGTGGAGAGCGGGTGGAACTGCCAACTTTTAATTTTGTGGAAGGCAAAAAGGAATACAAAGGGGACTTTAAGCAGCTTGGCAAGGATGACATCCTTGTGATCGAAGGAATTCATGGATTAAATGACAAACTTTCCTATACCTTACCAAAGGAAAGCAAGTTTAAGATTTATATCAGTGCATTGACTCAGATCAATATTGATGAGCACAACCGTATTTCCACGACCGATGGAAGATTGATCCGCCGTATGGTCAGAGATGCCAGAACGCGAGGCTCTTCTGCAGCGAGAACGATCGCTATGTGGCCTTCAGTGCGAAGAGGTGAAGATCAATACATCTTCCCATTCCAGGAGGAAGCGGATGTGATGTTTAATTCAGCGTTGATCTATGAATTGGCCGTATTAAAGCCATATGCGGAGGCAATCTTATTTGGAATTTCCAAAGATGCGCCAGAGTATATTGAGGCAAAACGACTGTTGAAATTTTTGGATTATTTCATTAGCGTTGGCAGTGAAGAGATTCCAAAAAATTCATTGATGCGCGAATTTGTAGGGGGTAGTATTTTTAAGGTATAAGATTTGGTGATAACCGGAAAAATGGACACAGAAATGAGGAGACAAAATGGCACAGATTATTGATGGAAAGAAAATAGCAGCTCAGATCAAAGATGAGTTAAAAGAACAGGTAGCAAAATTGAAAGAGCAGGGCCAAAATGTATGTTTGGCGGTGATCCAGGTAGGCAACAACCCTGCTTCTACCGTATATGTTGGCAATAAAAAGAAGGCATGTGCGTATGTCGGAATCGAGTCTTTGGCATATGAGCTGCCGGAGGAGACGACAGAGCAGGAATTGTTGGATCTGGTACAGGAATTAAATGACAGACCGGATGTAAACGGTATTTTAGTACAGCTTCCGCTTCCGGCACATATTGACGAGGATAAAGTGATCCGTACCATTTCACCGGACAAAGATGTGGATGGTTTTCATCCGGAAAGCGTTGGTCGCTTAAGCATCGGTCAGAAGGGCTATGTGTCTTGTACCCCTGCCGGGATCATTCAGCTGTTGAAGCGTTCCGGTATTGAGATCGATGGAAAAGAGTGCGTGATCATTGGTCGTAGTAACATTGTAGGAAAGCCAATGGGAATGTTACTTCTTAGAGAAAATGGTACCGTGACGATCTGTCATTCCCATACTCCGGATCTAAGAAGTGTGGCTAAGCGTGCAGATATTTTGGTCGTTGCGATCGGTAAGGCAAAATTTGTAGATGCTTCTTATGTAAAAGAAGGTGCTGCAGTCATCGATGTAGGAATGGACCGAGATGAAAACGGAAAGCTTTGTGGCGATGTGGATTTTGATTCTGTTAAGGAAGTTGCCGGAGCGATCACACCGGTACCCGGTGGTGTTGGACCGATGACGATCGCAATGTTGATGGCCAATTGTGTGGCATCGGTAATGGAAGATTAGAGACAAAAATACTGCGAAAACGGAAATGAGGAATATATGCTTAAAATTTATTTTGTTTCATTAGGATGTGATAAAAATCTGGTAGATAGCGAGATGATGATCACAGACCTTAGAAAACATGGATTTGTATTAGTAAATGAAGAGACAGAAGCAGATGTGATCGTAGTCAATACCTGTTGTTTCATTGGTGATGCCAAGGAAGAAAGTATCAACACACTGTTGGAAATGGCAGAGTATAAAGAAGTCGCAAATTGTAAGCTTTTGGTGGCTGCCGGTTGTCTGGCACAGCGTTATCATGAAGAGATCAGGACAGAGATTCCGGAAGTTGATGTGATCGTAGGAACGATGGGTTATGAAAATCTGGCAGAGACGATCAGAGAGGCATTGGAAGAGCATGCCGGGGTGGTAGAGTCCCTAGAGAGCATTGACTATCTTCCACAGCCTTTGACAGACCGCGATAGTATGTCGGGCGGTTATTTTGCATATCTCAAGATCGCAGAAGGATGTGACAAACATTGCACCTACTGCGTGATCCCAAAAGTGAGAGGAGCTTATCGAAGCGTTCCAATGGAAAATCTTTTGGCACAGGCGAAACATCTGGTTGCAAACGGTGCCAAAGAATTGATCCTGGTAGCTCAGGAGACAACGCTTTATGGAACAGATCTCTATGGTACAAAGAGTCTGCCGCTTCTTTTAGAAAAACTTTCTGAGATCGAAGAACTGCGCTGGATCCGCATTATGTATTGTTATCCGGAGGAAATTACGGCAGAACTGGTACAGGCGATGAAGAAACTTCCAAAAGTCTGCCATTATCTGGATATTCCGATCCAGCATGGATCAGACAGTGTGCTGAAACGGATGGGACGACGCACCGATCAGGCGCAGCTCAAAGAACGGATTGCACATTTGCGGGAAGAGATTCCGGACATTACACTTCGTACAACTTTGATCACCGGATTTCCGGGGGAGACAGAGGAAGACTTTGAGATCCTAAAGGATTTTGTGCAGGAAATGCAGTTTGATCGTCTTGGTGTGTTTTCTTATTCTCGTGAAGAAGATACTCCGGCAGCGGAGATGCCGGATCAGGTTGATGAGGAAATCGCACAGGAGCGCAGAGATGTGATCATGCAGATGCAGCAGGAGATCGCATTCCAAAAAACGCAGAAACAGATCGGTCGTGTACTGGATGTTATGGTGGAAGGCAGACTGCCGGAAGACGGTGTGTATATTACCCGTACTTACATGGATGCTCCGGAAGTGGACGGCTATGTGTTTGTAGCTTCTGATTGGAATCTGATGTCAGGTGATTTCCTGACGGTTAAGATCACGGGAGCAGATGAATACGATCTGATCGGAGAGATCGTCGAAGAGGAATAGAAATGGAGGATTACTATGAACTTGCCAAATAAAATAACGATGTTAAGGGTGTTGTTGATTCCTTTTTTTGTCGTGTTTATGTTAGTGCCGGGAATTCCGGCAGGAAAATATATTGCCTTGGCGATTTTTATCGTTGCCAGTCTGACAGATACGCTGGATGGTTATATTGCCAGAAAGTATGATCTGATCTCTAATTTTGGAAAATTTATGGATCCGCTGGCGGATAAACTGTTAGTCAGTGCAGCGTTGATCTCTTTCGTTGCATTGGGAACGATGCCTGCCTGGGTCGTGATCATTATCATCAGCCGCGAATTCATCATCAGCGGATTCCGTTTGGTGGCATCAGATGCCAGAGTTGTGATCGCGGCAAGCTGGTGGGGCAAGATCAAAACGATCACACAGATGATCATGTCGATCGTCTTGATCATGGACATAGATTGTACTTTCATGTATGTGCTGGGACAGGTATTGATCTATTTGGCGTTGGCACTTACAGTGATCTCTTTGGTTGATTATTTGGTGAAGAACTGGCAGGTTATGAATGATGGAAATATGTAAAGGGCGTCAGCCGTCAGAAGCGGCAGAAGAATTGGTGAACTTTTTGAAGCAAAAGCAGTATCATATAACGACAGCCGAATCGTGTACCGGAGGATTGATCGCAGCGGGGATCGTAGATGTACCCGGTGCTTCAGAGGTGTTTGAAGAGGGTTATATCACCTACGCCAATCGCGTGAAAGAAAAGCTGTTGGGCGTTCGGGAAGAAACGATCCGCATGTTTACGGTCGTCAGCGGCCAGGTGGCAGAAGAGATGGCAAAGGGTGCATGCATGGCAGCAGATACACAGGTTTCCATTTCGGTGACCGGGTATGCCGGACCGGACGATGGTGAAGATGGCACTCCTGCAGGCACGGTGTATATTGGCATCGGATACCACCAAACAGCGGTGAGCAGGAAATACCATTTTGAAGGTGACAGAGGTTCTGTCAGAATGCAGGCGGCAGAAGCGGCTTACCGATATGCGGTAGAGAGGATGAAAGAATTTGAGTAATGTGATCGTGATCGGCGGTGGCGCTGCAGGGATGATGGCAGCGTATGCGGCAGCAGGACAGGGACACCGGGTTACTTTATTAGAACAAAATGAAAAGCTTGGAAAAAAGATTTTTATTACCGGAAAAGGCAGATGTAATGTGACAAATGACAGCTCGGTCGAGAATCATTTGGCGCATGTCGTCTCCAATCCTAAATTTTTATACAGTGCATTTTACACATTTGACAGCAGTCAGATGATGGATCTGTTAGAAGAGCACGGACTCCGTTTGAAAACAGAGCGTGGCAATCGTGTATTTCCGGCTTCGGACAAGTCCTCTGATGTGATAAAGACATTGGAGCGGGCACTTCGCGAGCGGGGAGTGACAGTGCGTCTGCATACAAAAGTGAGCAAGCTGTTGGTGGAGGATCAGGTGTGCAAAGGCGTTGTCGTGCGCTCCGGTCAGGGAGAAGAGTCCTTGGTGGCGGATGCTGTCATATTGGCGACAGGAGGACTTTCGTACGCATCGACCGGTTCGACCGGGGATGGACACCGCATGATGCAGAAACTGCAGGTGAACATCACACCGTGCTATCCGGCACTGGTGCCGATCGAGACGGCGGAAGAATGGCCGACAAGACTGCAGGGACTTTCGTTACGAAATGTGACCCTGACTTTGTATCGTGGCAAGAAAAAGCTGTACCGGGAATTGGGAGAAATGTTGTTTACTCATTTTGGCATCAGCGGACCGCTTGTGCTTTCTTCCAGCAGTCTGTTAGGAAGAAAAGGCGTGGAGGACTGCTATTATGAGGTGGATCTCAAACCGGCACTTTCCGATGAACAGTTGGATGAGCGTATTCAGAAAGATTTTGCGCTGCAAAAGAACTGCTTATTCAAAAATGCACTCGGCAAATTGCTTCCGGCAAAAATGGTGCCTGTCATGGTCGAACTGTCCGGCATTTCACCGGATAAAAAAGTGAATGAAGTCACCAAGAAAGAACGGCAGGGATTGGTGCACCTTTGCAAACATCTTCGGATGACCGTTTCGCAGCTTCGAGGTTTCCCGGAGGCGATCGTTACAGGAGGAGGTATTTCGGTCAAAGAGATCGATCCAGCAACGATGGCAGTGAAGCAGATTTCCGGCTTGTATGCAGCGGGGGAGGTTTTGGATCTCGATGCCAAGACGGGTGGCTATAATCTACAGATCGCCTGGTCGACCGGGTATCTGGCGGGGATTTCCATTCCTTGACGAAAGATAGAATAAGATAAAAAGATGGAGGATGAGAAAGAAAATGTATAATATTGCGATTGATGGACCCGCAGGAGCGGGAAAAAGTACCATTGCCAAAATGGTGGCAAAGAAGTTAGACTTTATTTATGTAGATACCGGAGCAATGTACCGTGCGATGGCATTGTATTTTTTGCGTCAGGGTATCGCACCGCAGGATGAGGAGCAGATCTCAAAAGTCTGTGATGATATTCAGGTTTCCTTAGAGTATGAAAACGGAGAGCAGAAAGTATTGCTCAACGGGGAAAATGTCAACGGATTGATCCGTACGGAGGAAGTGAGCATGATGACATCCGATACTTCCAAATATCCGGCAGTCCGTGCAAAACTTTTATCATTGCAGCAGGATCTTGCAAAGACCAAAAATGTGATCATGGATGGCAGGGATATTGGAACTTGTGTACTGCCAAACGCTGATCTGAAAGTATACCTGACGGCAAGTTCTGCAGAGCGTGCCAGAAGACGCTATCTCGAGCAGAAAGAAAGAGGGATCGACTGTGATCTTGCACAGATCGAGCAGGATATCATTGCCAGAGATGAGCAGGATATGAATCGTGAGATCGCACCGCTCAAGCAGGCAGAAGATGCCGTGTATTTGGATTCATCGGATCTTACCATAGATCAGGTTGTGGACAAGATCATTGAGTTGTTTACTGCTTGCAAATAAATTGCACAAAGAAATGGAGTAATAGACAATGGAAGTAACATTGGCAAAAAGTGCCGGATTTTGTTTTGGTGTGAAGCGCGCCGTCGAAATGGTATACCAGGAAGTGGAAAAGGGCAAACAGGTATATACTTTAGGACCGATCATCCACAATGAGCAGGTTGTAGAAGATCTGGAGGAAAAGGGAGTAAAGGTACTTTCCTCGATCGACCAGCTTTCTGAGGGAGAGGACTGTACGGTAGTGGTGCGGTCACATGGTGTGAGCAAAGCAGAATATGAAGCGCTGCAGAAAAAGGGAGTGCAGATCGTGAATGCCACTTGCCCTTTTGTTGGGAAAATTCATCATATAGCAGATGAAAAATCAGAACAGGGCAATGAGGTTGTCATCATTGGCAATGCCAACCATCCGGAAGTCGAGGGGATCAAAGGCTGGTGCAGACATGGCGCAACCGTGATCGGAACGGAAGAAGAGGCAGAAAAATACGAGGCAAAACCGGGCGCAAAAGTCTGTGTTGTAGCACAAACGACATTTAATTACAAGAAATTTAAAGATATAGTTGATATTTTTTCCAAAAAGAGTTATGATATAAATGTTATGAATACAATTTGCAACGCTACCGAAGAGCGTCAAACAGAGGCGGCGACTATCGCGGCACAGTCCGACGCAATGATAGTGATAGGTGGAAAACATAGTTCGAACACACAAAAATTGTATGAAATATGCAAGAATGAGTGTCCGAACACACATTTTATACAGACACTTGATGACTTGGATTTGAAGCAATTTCAATCTTTTCGTAGCGTGGGTATTACTGCAGGGGCATCAACCCCAAATACTATTATTAAGGAGGTTCAATCATATGTCAGAAATGAATAATGAATTTGAACAGTTATTGGAAGAATCATTAGTAACAATCCACAATGGAGAGGTTGTTGAAGGAACGGTCATCAGCGTAAAAGAAGATGAAATTGTTCTGAACATCGGCTATAAGGCGGATGGTATCATCACAAGGAATGAGTACAGCAATCAGTCAGGTATCGACTTGAGAGATGTAGTCAAAGTAGATGATAAGATGAGTGCAAAGGTACTCAAAGTAAACGATGGCGAGGGACAGGTGCTCTTAACATACAAGCGTCTTGCTATGGAGAAGAGCAACGAGCGTATTCGTGAAGCTTATGAGAATAAAGAGGTATTGAAGGCAACAGTTGCTACTGTATTGACAGGTGGATTAAGTGTTGTTGTTGATGAGACAAAAGTATTTATCCCGGCTAGTCTTGTATCTGATACTTATGAGAAAGATCTTTCTAAGTATGCAGGACAGGAGATCGAGTTCGTGATCAGCGAGTTCAATCCTAAGAAGAGAAGAATTATCGGTGATAGAAAGCAGCTTTTGGTTGCAGAGAAGAAGAAAATGCAGGAAGAGCTTTTTGCCAGAATTCATGTTGGCGATACTGTAGAAGGTGTTGTTAAGAATCTGACAGATTTCGGTGCGTTCATCGATCTTGGTGGAGCAGACGGACTTCTTCATATTTCAGAGATGTCTTGGGGCCGTGTTGAGAACCCTAAGAAAGTATTTAATGTTGGCGACAAGACAAAAGTCCTGATCAAAGATATTAAAGATGATAAGATTGCACTTAGCTTGAAGTTTGAGGATCAGAATCCTTGGCTCAATGCTGATGGAAAATATAGCGTAGGTTCTGTTGTAACCGGTAAGGTAGCTCGTATGGCTGACTTCGGTGCATTTGTTGAGTTAGAGCCTGGCGTAGATGCATTGTTGCATGTATCTCAGATTTCTAAAGAGCATGTGGATAAGCCATCTGATGTATTGAAAGTTGGACAGGAGATCGAGGCTAAGGTCGTAGACTTCAATAGCGAAGATCACAAGATCAGCTTGAGCATCAAGGCTTTGTTGAATGACTCACAGGCGGAGGAAGAAGAGGTTGTCGCTGAGGAGCCAACAGAAGAGTAATTTTTTGGAATCGTTCGCCAATCCGTGCATGTCGCGGGTTGGCGTTTTTTTCTGTATAGAAAAATGGAGGTGTACTTATGGGTGACTATGAAATATTTAAGCAAAAAGTCTTTCAACTGACAGGTATCGATCTGAGCAGTTATAAAGAGAGACAGATGAAAAGAAGAATTGATTCTTTGATCACCAAGAGCAAGATCTCATCTTATGATGAGTATGTGCAGGTGCTTCGCAAGGATAAGGACAAGTTGGAAGAATTTGTTGCTTATCTGACGATCAATGTATCGGAGTTTTATCGTAATCCGGAGCAGTGGAAAATGTTAGAATCAGAAATGCTTCCTTATTTGTTTGAAAGATTTGGGCAAAATCTTAGAATCTGGAGTGCGGCTTGCTCGACAGGGGATGAGCCATATACTTTGGTAATGATGCTTGCCAAGTTTATCCCTATGGAGAAAATTCATGTGGTAGCAACCGATATTGACAAGCAGGTATTGGAGAAAGCCCGCATCGGAATCTATGATGAAAAGAGCCTGAAGGGACTGCCAAAAGAGTTCATTACAAAATACTTTACGAAGATCGGTACCAGAAGCTATCAGATCAGTGATACAGTCAAAAGACGCGTAGAGTTTAAGCAGCATAATTTGCTGAAAGATCCTTATCCAAGAAATTGTGACCTCATTGTTTGCAGAAATGTGGTGATCTATTTCACGGAAGAGGCAAAAAAAGAGATTGATAAGAAATTCCATGATTCTCTCAAAAATGATGGTCTGTTGTTTGTTGGAAGTACCGAGCAGATCATTGCTCCGGGAGATATTGGTTTTACAGGATTTAAATCGTTCTTTTATAAAAAGATATAAACGGAAAACCTGTAAAGAGTACATCGGTAATATGCAGAGATTTTACCGCAAAGGAAAGTAGCAGACGGTAGTGAGATAGAGAATGGAGGTTTGTTGTGAAGATAGTAGTAGATGCAATGGGTGGAGATTATGCACCGGAAGTACCGGTACAGGGAGCAGTTGATGCATTAAAAGACAACCAGGAAATTTCCATTATTCTGGTTGGAAAGACAGAGGAGATCAAGGCACAGCTGGAAAAATACGAGTACGATCAGTCTCGTATAGAAATTGTGCATGCAGAGGAAGTGATTGGATTTGATGAGCCACCGGTTATGGCGATCCGCAAAAAGAAAAATTCTTCTATTGTAGTAGGAATGAATCTGGTCAAAAAAGGTGAGGCAGATGCGTTTGTATCAGCCGGAAGTACAGGAGCGATCCTGGTCGGTGGTCAGGTGATCGTCGGCAGAATCAAGGGCGTAGAGCGTGCTCCATTGGCTCCTTTGATCCCAACAGCAAAGGGACCGGCTTTGTTGATCGATTGTGGTGCGAATGTAGATGCAAGATCTTCTCATTTGGTACAGTTTGCCAAGATGGGTTCCATCTATATGGAGCGTGTCGTTGGTGTAGAGAAACCTAGAGTAGCGATCGTCAATATTGGTGCTGAGGAAGAAAAGGGTAACCAGTTAGTAAAGGAGACATATCCTTTATTAAAGGAATGTAAAGACATTCATTTTGTAGGCAGTATCGAAGCAAGAGATATTCCGAAGGGCGATGCAGATGTCATTGTCTGCGAGGCGTTTGTCGGTAATGTCATCCTGAAATTGTATGAGGGATTATCTTCTACCCTGATCTCTAAGATCAAACAGGGACTGATGTCCACACTTCGCAGTAAGATCGGTGCGCTGTTGATCAAGCCGGCATTGAAAAATACAATGAAAGATTTTCAGACAGATGAACATGGTGGAGCACCGTTGTTGGGACTGAAAGGCTTAGTGGTTAAAACACACGGAAGTTCAAATGCGCATGATATTAAGATGGGCATTTTGCAGTGCGTACAGTTTACGAGAGAGAAGATTAACGATCAGATCAAAGAGAATCTGACGGTAGAATAAATAAAAAATCTTTGCAGCGGGCTGAGAAAGGGATGCTGGGATAGTATGGAGTTTGAAAAATTGCAGGCGATCATAGGAGAAGTTTTGGGAAAAGACCCGGATGAGATCTGCGCGGAATCCAGATTGAAGGAAGATCTGGGAGCAGATTCTCTGGAAGTTTTTCAGATCGTGATGGGAATGGAAGATGTGTATGATGTCACCTTGGAGGAAGAAGTTGTGTACCGGGTGAAACGAGTACAGGACCTATACCAACTGGTCGTTGGTCAGAAATGAGGCAGAAATGAAACGCGAAATGATAATAGAATTTGAACAGAAAATTGGCTATACTTTTGAAAATCCGGACTTGCTTGTCGTAGCATTGACGCATAGTTCGTACTCTAATGAAATGCGCTTGAAAAAATATCAGTGTAATGAACGATTAGAGTTTTTGGGCGATGCGGTACTGGAATTAGTATCGAGCGAGTTTATTTTTAAGGAGAATCCAACCAAGCCGGAGGGAGATCTGACAAGAATACGCGCCAGTTATGTTTGTGAGCCAACGTTGGCTTTGTGCGCCAGAGAACTTAATCTCGGCGACTATCTCCTGTTAGGAAAAGGAGAAGATCTGACCGGAGGCAGAGAGAGAGATTCTATTTTGTCTGATGCGATGGAAGCGACCATCGGTGCAGTCTATCTGGATGGCGGTTTTGATCGGGCAAAAGAGTACATCATGCGGTTTATTTTGCAGGATATCGAGCAGAAAAAAATGTTTTTTGACAGCAAAACCATCTTGCAGGAAATTGTGCAGGGAGAGCATCAAACCCTTACTTATGAGCTGTTGGAGGAGTCTGGACCGGATCATCTCAAATCATTTACAGTTGGTGCGTTCATTGACGGGAAACAGATCGCACAGGCAGTCGGCAGAACGAAGAAAAAAGCCGAGCAGGCAGCAGCATATGAGGCGATTTTGGAGCTGCACAAGCAGGAAAAACGGAAAAAATCCTGATCGAATAAAAGGAAAGGCATGGGAAAAAGATGTATTTAAAGAGTCTGGAAGTACATGGATTCAAATCATTTGCCAATAAATTGGTGTTTGAATTTCATAATGGTATTACAGCGATCGTTGGCCCAAATGGAAGTGGAAAAAGTAATGTCGCAGATGCTGTGCGCTGGGTGTTGGGAGAGCAGAGCGCAAAGCAGCTTCGCGGAGCGAAAATGGAAGATGTTATTTTTGCCGGTACACAGCTGCGTAAACCACAGGGATTTGCGTATGTTGCCATTACGATCAACAACGAAGATCACAAACTGAAAGTACCTTATGAAGAGGTAAAGATCGCAAGACGCGTATATCGTTCCGGTGAGAGCGAGTATCTGTTAAATGGAGCATCCTGCCGTTTGCGTGACATCCAGGAATTGTTATTCGACACCGGTATTGGTAAAGAAGGTTATTCGATCATTGGACAGGGTCAGATTGATAAGATTTTGAGTGGAAAGCCGGAGGAGCGTCGTGAGTTGTTTGACGAGGCGGCTGGTATTGTGAAATTCAAAAAACGAAAAAATCTGGCGGAAAAGAACTTAGAAGAAGAAGAGCAAAATCTGGTTCGTATCGAAGACATTTTGTCAGAATTAGAAAAACAGGTTGAGCCGTTGGAAAAGCAGTCTGAGAAGGCCAAGGAATATTTGAGTTTTCGTGATGAACTGCGCAATTTGGATATCAATGTTTTTCTGCAGGATTACAAAGAACATCACAACGAACTGGAAGAATTACAGAGTAAAGAGGAAATTGCGGCGAGAGATCTTCAGAAGGCACAGGCAGACTTTGAGAAAGCAAAGGCCGATTACGGTGTTTTGGAGCAGCAATTAGAGACGCAGAATAAAAATCTGGAGGAATGTAAGGAAACGCTTGTTGGCAATCGCGTGAAATGCAATCAGCAGGAGGGCGATATTAAGGTATTGCGCGAACAGATCAATGCCGTGCGTCAGAGCGAAAATTATTATAGAGAGCAGATGCAGACCTACCAAAGCCGTATACAGTCGTTAGAAGAAGACAAGGAAGGCTTTGGTCAAAAAGAAGAAGAATTAAAGACCCAGCTGCAGGAAGTGCAGAAAAAGCAGGAGACTCTGGCGAAGGAGCGTGCCGGACTGTTAGAATCTGCGGCAACGATCGAGGCGGAGATCGCAGAACATAACCGCAAGATCATGGCAGCGATGGATGCGACAACCGATGTGGCATCGCAGGAGGAGCGTTTCCAGACCCTGCTGGAGCAGAATAATATTAAGAAGGCACAGCTGACGAAACGGGTGCTGGAAAACAAGACGAAAGCATCTGAGATAGAGCAGATCTTAGAGAAAGAACGCCGGACTTTACAGGATGTGGACGATAAGATCAGTGCTTTGGAGAGTGCAGGACAGGAACTTGCTTCCTATGTAGCTTCACTGGATGCGAAGATTGATGATCTGCAGAGAGAGCAGAGAGAAGTGCAGCAGCGTTATCATATGGACAACTCCCGCTTACATTCGCTGCAAAACATGACGGAGCGATATGAGGGATTTGGACAGAGCATTAAGCGCGTGATGGAACAGAAAGCAGCGCACAAGGGGATCATTGGTGTTGTTGCGGACATCATCCGTGTAAATAAGCAGTATGAGATCGCAGTGGAGACAGCACTGGGTGGCAGTATTCAGAACATTGTAACGGACAATGAGCAGACGGCAAAGAGCATGATCCAGCTTTTGAAAAAAAATCGCTATGGACGAGCTACCTTTTTGCCTTTGACAAATATTCATGCCAGAAAGGCAAATGTATCCGGTAATATTTTATCAGAGCCGGGCGTGATCGGCATGGCATCGGAATTGGTGCAGACTGAAGATCGTTTCTCGGAATTGATGGAATATCTGTTGGGAAGATTTGTGGTGGTAGACCAGATCGACAATGCAATCGCTTTGGCAAAAAAATATCATCACACGATCCGCATTGTAACGACCGAGGGAGAGTTGTTAAATCCGGGTGGATCTATGTCCGGTGGAGCATTTAAGAATAACAACAACCTGTTAGGTCGCCGCCGTGAGATGGAGGAACTGGAAAAACAGGTAGCATCGCATGGACAAGCAATGCGGGAACTGGCAAAGTCACTGCAGGATCAAAACAAAGAGCAGGAACAGCTGCGCACCAAGATCGAGGCAAACCGTAAGCTTCGTCAAGAACTGGTATTACAGCAAAATACAGCCAAACTGAACATTCAGCGTGCAGAAAATGATATGGCGCAAAACCAGGAGATCCTTGGCACGATCCAGTTTGAGAGTCGTGAGATCGAGCAGGAAAAGCAGGAACTCCAGACGCAGTTGTCCGGATTGCAGGACAAGAGAAAAGAGACGGAGAGCCAAAACCAAAAGTATGAGGCGGAGATTGCATCTTGCAATGAACAATTAGAGCAGAACAAGCAAAAGAGCGGTCTCTTAAATGAGCAGGAAGCAGATGCGCGATTGGAGCAGGGCAACTTGGAGCAGCAGGTACAGTTCCAGCGTGAAAACCGAGATCGTGTGGAGCAGGAACTGCAGAAGACCAGACAGGATATGCAGGAGGCGCAGGAAAATAACCGTCAGGCAGATGGAAGAGTCAAGGAAAAGGAAGAGCAGATCCTGGAGCTTCAAAATAAGATGGAGCAGATGAAACTGCAGATCGAGACTTTGACGCAGATGGTTGAGGAAAAGACCAAAGCCAGAGATGAACTGCAGGAGAAACAGAAAGGATTTTTGGAAAACCGCGAAAATCTGTCACAGCTTATGAACGAGTTGGATAAAGAGTGTTTCCGAATCCGTAACAACAAAGAAAAGGTGCAGGAGAAAATTGATTCTTACACCAGTTATATGTGGGAACAGTATGAATTGACCTACAGTAAGGCAGAGGAGCTTAAGGTAGAACTTTCGATGTCGATGGCAGAGATGCGAAGTAAGATCAAGAGTCTCAAGAGTGCTATCAAGGGCTTAGGGGATGTCAATGTCAATGCGATCGAACAGTATCGTGAATTGATGGAGCGATACGATCTTCTTCATGGTCAGCACGATGATCTGATCCAGGCGGCAGAGGTACTGCGTGGGGTGATCCGCGATCTGGATGAGGAGATGCGCAAGCAGTTTGAGGAGCAGTTTGCGGAGATTCAGGTACGCTTTGACAAAGTGTTTAAGGAATTGTTCGGCGGCGGAAGAGGTGCATTGGAGTTGACAGAAGGAGAAGATGTTCTGGAAGCGGGAATTCGCATCGTGGCGCAGCCACCGGGAAAGAAACTGCAGAACATGATGCAGATGTCCGGTGGAGAAAAAGCACTGACGGCGATCGCATTACTGTTTGCCATCCAGAGTCTCAAACCATCGCCATTCTGTCTCTTAGATGAGATCGAGGCGGCATTAGATGATTCCAATGTCGGACGATATGCAAGTTATCTCCATAAGCTGACAAAGAATACGCAGTTTATCGTGATCACGCATCGTCGTGGTACGATGAACGCAGCAGATATTTTGTATGGAATCACGATGCAGGAAAAGGGAGTCTCTACCTTGGTTTCCGTAAGCCTG
>JALEPA010000209.1 GCA_022766515.1 Lachnospiraceae bacterium
TATCGTATCTGTTGGTAATACATTAGGCTGCTTGTCTGGAATATCAACCGGCTCAATTCTTCTTCTCGCCATATCTGACAAAAACGACTGAAGGCGAAATTGCCCACCCAATTCTCTCTTATCAGCCAATGATAAAATCAGTACGGGTTCTCCTGCAATCGAACGGTATCCCAAGATTTCACATCCTTCACTTGCCGCCTTAACTAAATCTATCCTATCTGCCTGATCTGAAAAAGCCTCTTTTGACTGTCTTACCAACAGACAGGGAATTTCTAAAATATGATCATATGCCCGCCAGATACTATCAGACGCATTACGCCTATAAATTCCACCAAGCAGATATCTCTTTTCCAGTTCCATGCCGGTATGCCATCCATCCAACACACTGCCCTCTGCTCCATCCGGTTTCCCACAGATCAGACAAGTTCCCCCTCTTTGCCGCATGGGCGCAAAGCATATCTTACATCTGTTTCTTTCCATCCTGCATCCCTTCGTTTTGACTTTCCTTTTGCTGTTGTAAATATTCCATTGCTACATCTTCGCGTCTACGCTGATCCGTCTTAGCCAATGTTGCATTTGCCGCATTTTGTTCATAGCCAGGCATTACTGTTCCAAACAATCCCTTATATAGCTGTGGCATTGATTGAATCCTCTCCTCCGGACGAATGGCTAATCCATGCATAATCGCTGCTTCCCGTGCTGCGTCAATGTGCACTCCCATAGACGAAAGAGGCAATAACTTGTCCTCACCAACGCGTTCATATGCCCGTTGCGGCTTTTTGCCGCACAAAAGGTAATATAATGTTGCACAAAAACTATACACATCCGTCCAAGGACCCTGATGTCCATTTCGGTCGTATTGCTCTACCGGAGCATATCCATGTTTTAACAAAATAGTTTCATCACGAGCTGCGTGATACTCTTTAGCTGCTCCAAAATCAATAACTTTTGCCTGCCATTCTCTGTTTACCATAATATTGTCCGGACTAATGTCCCGATGTACAATTCCCACTTTATGTACAGCAGCTAAAGCACACAGTACATCTCGCAGCAAATTACACAAAAAATCACATTCCAACACTCCCCCAGCCTGTTTCGCAAGCTGTTTTAAGTTAATCCCTTCTATGTATTCCATAACAATGTAGGCAGTATGATTGCCATAGAAGAAATCGCGCACAGAGACAATACCCGGCATAAAATAGAACTGTGAAAGCATCTGTGCCTCATGAATATAGGCTTCTAATCCGTGCATGTAGGTATGTTTTGCTTGTGCAGTATTTTGTGTATATACATCAATGCTATATGTTGCATATTGTGATACCGACTGCGTCATCGTCCTCGCTGCTACACCTCGTGGAAAATATTCTTTAATACAAACTCGCTTACTCTGATAAAAATCCCAACCAATATAAGTAATTCCAAAACCACCCACTCCAATAACACGACCAATTAAATACTTTCCCTTGATGATCTCATACAATGGCATACTGTTTTCCGGCTGCACATACGATGCCTTGGAAAATCCACATACCGGGCAGGGCAGATCCGGCATATCCAAAATCTGCATGCATCCCATACATAGCTTATTGGGGTCTACTAATTTCTTTCCCATCTTTTGTATCTCTCCTTGTCTTAATCATCAAAATATCCGTCTGCTTTGATGTCATGTTTATTGGAATGTACCTTACTGCTTTTTGTAGCTTTAGGAGACGGCATTGCCTGCTTTGTTGGCACTGGTGTTGGTTTCGGTGTCGGTGCCGGTCCCTCACTGATAGTCACTTCGATCGTAGTTGGAACATTATAATTGACCTTATCTTCCTTATTGATATTTAGCGTCTTTCCAACAGGAATGTTCTGACTCAACACTTCACCTTTCTCCGCATCGTCAGCTATTCGATGCGACACACGGACTTTGCTCGTGATTCCTCTTTTTTGCAATGTCTTTCTTGCCTTATCTACCGTCATACCTTCCAGATTAGGCATTTCTGTTTGATAGCTGCTCTCTTTGCCCCAGGAGATCTGTGTCTGAAAGTTTGACAGATCATCCACCTGTATGTCTCCCTGTTTGCTTTGCGCATAACAAATACCTTTTGCCGTATCGTCAGCTGTATAGTTATAAGTAAGCATCTCCTTTTGATACCTGCCTTTACATAGTTCCTGCAAAGTACTCTGCACTTGTGAAGTAGTCATCCCTGTCAAATCCGGCATTGTTACTGTCTGACTACTTTCAACAGTCAGCTGAACCGAATCAATAGAAGAAATCTGTGTTCCCGCAGATGGCTGCATCTCTATCACTGTGTTCTCTGTACGATCCGGATTGTATTGATAAGTAATTTCCGGTGTTAAAGAATATTTCTTCAAGTCTTCTATTGCCTCTGCCTCCGTTTGGGACTCATATTGCGGCAACATGTCTTCCGCACTATAGACTTTCTCTTTTTTCTCTGTCCGCATCGTAGAGATTGCTGTCACAGTACCAAATGCAGCAGTTCCAATGACCAAC
>JALEPA010000224.1 GCA_022766515.1 Lachnospiraceae bacterium
TGCAGGGAAAAGACTCCTCACAGGGCGCATTGTATTTTATGGAAAGAGCATTGGCAGACAGTGGAAATGTGTCTTGGTTTGACCGCTGTCTTACGAGGTTGTTCCGACATGGGTGTCATGAATTTTACAAGTGATTCGGACTGCATAAAACAGGCTGTAATTGTCTGCCTTCCAGAGCGGCTTCAATCGTGTCCGGGATCAAGGTAACATTGGCGATCAATGAATTTTTCTTCTTTTGATAATCGTCCTGGCCAAATGGGACAAAATAAACATGTTTGGTGTTATAAAGCAAACCGATATTTTTAAAATTCATTCCCAACCCATCATTCGTAGAAATGGATATGATCAAAGGCTTTTCGTTGCGCAGATGCGCTTTGGCTGCCATGAGTACCGGGGAATCTGTGATCCCATTGGTTAATTTTGACAGGGTATTGCCGGTACAAGGCGCGATCACTAAGGCGTCAAACGGAGATTTTGGACCGATCGGTTCTGCCTCCGGAATCGTATATATTCCTTTCTTTTGCGTGATTTCCTCCACCTTTTTACAGAAAGCAGAAGCTTGTGTGAAGCGGTTATCCATATGGCTTGCATGATCCGAAAAAATTGGCTGTACCGAATAGTGCAATTTGGCTAATCGTTCCAGTACCGTGATTGTTTTGGCAAAAGTGCAAAAGGATCCGGTGATCGCAAAGCCAATAGAAGGTGTTTCTTTCATGGTTCTCTTCCTTTCTATCCAATTTCAAATATTTCGTTTAAATGATTAAAAATAATCTGTGCAGAACTTTTTGGTGCGTATTTTGCCGGAAGTGCAGGGTAAAGGGCTGCCTGTATGCCATGCTCTTTGCAATACGCAAAATCACAGCCGCCCGGAGCACTGGCAATATCAATGATAACCGTGCTTTTAGGAAGTCCGGACAGGATGGAGGCGTCCAGTACAGGAGCCGGAATGGTGTTAAACACAAAATAGCAGTCGGAAAGGTCGGTAGCGGGACGGTAAATTTTGTGTCCCATCACTTCTGCGCAGGCTCTTTTTTGTGGATCTCTGGCAGATACATAGACGACAGCACCCAGGCGGTGAAGTCGATCTGCCAAGACACTGCCGCAGCGGCCGTATCCCATTACCAGACATTTATTTTGAAACAAGTTCCAAGGGCTTGTGCTGATCGCCTCGCAGATCGCACCCTCTGCCGTTGCAACCGCATTGTGGATCGCAACAGAAGAACTTGTCATATAGTCATAGACATGAATCTTTTGCAGTTTGCATTTGTGTACAAACCATGCCGGCAGTCTGCCGCCTATAACGGTCGCACCGGATGCAATGCGTTCAAACAGGCTTTCCAGTACATCTTCAGAGCAGGGAACGGGAAGAAGAATGGTGATGTCAGATTCCCGTTCATCGCAGCATCGTATGTCGGCAGGAAAATATCCTTCGGGTGTATGTGTCGGGATGCCTGCTTTCTCAAACAAGGATCTTAGGGCTGACTGGCGTTTATCGGTTCCGTAAAGGACCAATTCTTGTATGCGATCCATAAGACGAACCTCTCTTTCCGATGACTTTTCTGACCAAACAACTACATAGCAAAACGAGCGTTTCCTATGTAGTAAAAGTTCCAAATAGGTATATACTAATTTATGCCGGAAAAGTCATGATGTGATAAAAGAACGGTGCGGTGCCGGAGAAGATGAAAAATCTTTTCAATAGAAGTGCGAGAGCAGTGTACAGGCTTGACCAAATAGAAAAATTCGATTATTGTATAGGAAAATGTTCGCAATGCCCGGGAAAGGAGGCGAAGCGTTAGCTTTGCTATTACGGTGTCAGGGCGCGAATATAACGATAGGAAAGAGAGGTAAGAAGTATGATTCATGGAACGATAGACAATTTTGACGAACAGGTGCTGCAGGCAAAAGGCTTGGTTTTAGTGGATTTCTGGGCAGAGTGGTGTGGACCGTGCCAGATGATCGCACCTATTTTGGAAGAGTTGGAGCGGTCGGTAGACGGTCTGACAGTCTGCAAAGTCAATGTCGATGAAAATATGGAACTTGCACAGAAGTATAAAGTGGTAGCGATTCCGTTTTTATTGCTGTTTCAGGATGGAGAACTGAAGGAGAAGACCGCAGGACTTCAGTCAAAGGAAGATCTGCAGCAGATGGTTGAAAAATACCTGGCTTAACGGTACGGTGCTTTGTGGATAAGAAATTTGTCCCATAGACGAAAACAGAGCAAAACCAATGTTTTGCTCTGTTTTTGTATGTATATTATTATCTTAACGGTTCAATCTAAGTACGAAATTATATATTATGCAAGTTAAAATTTAATGAAATTTAATGATTTTGAATATGAGATTTTAATGCTGCGAAACTTTCTTTACTAATGACATGTTCGATACGGCAGGCATCTTCCGATGCGATTTCTGCAGATACACCAAGTGACATTAAAAAATCTGTCAATAATTCATGTCGTTCGTAGATCATTTCCGCGATCTGTCTGCCACTGTCGGTCAGATAGATGAAACCGGAATCCGTAACAGTGATATACTGCTTTTCACGAAGATTTTTCATAGCCACGCTGACACTTGGTTTTTTGAAGTTCAGTTCCGTAGCGATATCAACCGAGCGGACAACCGGCAATTTTTTGCTTAACACGAGAATTGTCTCAAGATAATTCTCTAGCGATTCATTGGATTTATATGCACCAGCCATAATGTTACCCCTTCCATTTCTTCTTTCATTTTCATCATTATAAAATTATATTTGTATCTATCATATCATACAATCCAAAAAATGACAAATGAAGTTCTATGCGAATCAATTTCGCTGTGGCTATTTTGACGCTGGAAAGGACATAAGTTTCCCATTCAGGGACGGCTCTCGCCTCGGTGAACATACGTAGCAGTGCATAAAAGGGCATACTACGCCCTTTAAGCACTGACGATGTTCAAACG
>JALEPA010000243.1 GCA_022766515.1 Lachnospiraceae bacterium
CATTCCCATTCATGTTAATGGTATCATAGGAATTGTTATCCTCGTTGGTGACCATCAACAGATCAGAGAAACGGTAGGAACTTCGCTCTGCATTGTGGCTATATTTTTCATAAATCACGACCTGATAGCAGTCAGCCTTCGGATACATCCCGGAATCCTTGATTGCCGGTACTGCCTCCTGATTGGTCAGCAGGTCCAAAAGGATCATACTTCTGGATTTTTCCTTATAATTTTGCAGCATTTCCATCTGCCGCTTAGCTGCCTCAAGCTGCACCGCAATATTCTGGACGGTTTCCAAAAGCTCATCTTCATCGATCGGTTTGGTCAAATAATAGTCCACTCCATATCGGATCGCCGCCTGCGTATATTCAAAATCCGTAAAACCACTCAATATAATAAATTTGCCTTCAAAGCCTTGTTCTCTCGCTTGTTTGACAACATCTGTCCCCAGTATCTTTGGCATACGAATGTCCAACAGTACCAGGTCCGGCTTCTGCTGCACGATAAAGTCCAACGCATCTTTACCATTGGACGCTTCTCCCACGATCTCGAACCCGAGGCTCTCCCAATCCAGTATACAACGCAATCCCTGACGAATTACCAACTCGTCATCTACGATAAATGTACTGTACATAAATTTCTCCATTCCTGTGAGCATTTATTTCTTTCACAAAACATACATTTCATTATAACCAATTTTGGCGAAATGCGCAAATATCTCCCCAGTAATCAAAGTGTTGAAGCACTCGCCCCGTCCCCACATCCCGTTCATGCTATGCAGGCTTTCATTGCCATAATTTGTAGAAAGGCAGGACAGATCCTTATGATTCAATTTATTTCCAACCTCATTATTCCCTTGCTTCTTTTTTATGTGTTGGGGTATGGTCTTTTGAATAAAGTAGATATTTTTGATGCTTTTGTAGATGGCGCAAAAGACGGATTTCGCGTCGTTATCGGTGTATTACCGACGCTCCTCGGATTGATGGTCGCTATCGGTATCCTGCGCGCTTCCGGGTGTATGGAACAACTTGCCGTATTGCTCCGTCCTCTTACGGACAAAATTGCTCTTCCCGCTGATCTTGTTCCACTTTCATTGATCAAAATGGTATCCTCGTCCGCAGCAACAGGACTGCTCTTGGATATTTTCAAATCTTTTGGTACAGACTCCCGTGAAGGCTATATGGCATCACTCTTTATGTGTTGTTCGGAAACCATCTTCTACACGATCTCTGTCTATTTTATGGCAACCGGTGACGAAACACATAAACCGATCACCGGAATGCGTTGGACACTCGCCGGTGCATTGATCGCAACTGTCTCCGGCATGGCTGCCAGTATCATCCTCACAGGACTACTCATTGCATAACCTTTCCTGTCATGTTACACTACTGTCATCAGGTCTGCTCCCACTAATGGGTGCGACTTCTGATCCTGCCGAGACGGCAGCATTATAAGCAGAAAGGAAGAATCAATATGGATTGCGATACCTGTGCCAATTACTCCTACGATGAGGAGTATGAAGAATATGTCTGCGATGTCAATATGGACGAAGACGATTTTATGCGCCTGCTTGCTCACCAACGAGAAAGTTGTCCTTACTACCAAAACGCAGATGAGTACCTGGTCGTGCGCAAGCAAATGTAATGTTTGCCTGCACGCAGCCAGATACTCATAATCAAATCCACTCTCTATTCTGTTTCCATTTCATCTTTCAAGGCAATTGCCCGTTCTTCCAATTCTTGGTGGTATATCACTACATTACGAGCATTTTCCTATTGCACAGACACTATAATGCCTGAATTGCTGTCACTGTATCGCTGTAATCCGCCTTTAGCTGATCCAGCATTTCTGTTGTTGTGCCATTATTGCCATCACGCAAAGCTTCTGTCACCTGATAAGAAGAACGATACAGATTGCCAAGCCCTAAGTTCTGGCATAATCCCTTCAAAGTATGTGCTGCGCGAAACGCCTCCTGCACATCACCGCTCTCCAAATTAGCAAAGATGTTGTCATAACTGGTGTCTTTTAGAAACTTATCCAAAAAACGACGCACAAGACTTTCATTCATCAGTCTCTGTAATACCTCCTGATAATCTCCGCCTATTACTTGATAACATTGCTCTAATGTCATAATACTCCTCATTTCTGTAAAAAACTGTAACTTCCTTTTTATCATTCTAATATAACCCCTTCTAATTTGCAAACTATCGTTTTTTTATGTAAAAAAAATGAATTTTGACAAAAAGAGCAATTATTGTTTGAAAACACACTACGCAATGTGCATTTTTCTGTTATTTGTAAAAAAGAGCAAAACCAGCGTTTTGCTCTACAAGAATTGCTAAAACAATTCTTGGTGGCATATCACCACACTATGAGCAATTTCCTATTCCATAAAAAGAGCAAAGCCAACGCTTTGCTCTTTTCCCGAAAACTCTAGTATTTTATTTTACGATTCCTAATCTTCGTAAGGAATAACGGCATTGTCGTATTTGTCGTTGATGAATTTCTTGATCTCATCAGACTTTAATACTTTGACCAGTTCCTTAATACCTTCGCTGTTTTCATTGCCTTCTTTGACACCGATGATGTTTACATAAGTCTTTGCTGCTTCGGAATCAGACTTCTCGTAAGCAATGGCATCCTTAGAAACACTAAATCCTGCTTCCAATGCATAGTTACCATTTAATACGACAAATGCTACTTCATCTTTTACTTTTGCTACCTGTGCAGCCTCTAATTCCTGGAATTTTACCCCCTTTGGATTGTCGGCGATATCATTGATCGTTGCTGTCAGTCCAGCGCCTTCTTTCAATGTCAAAACTCCATTATCCTGTAACAAAAGCAATGCTCTTGCCTCGTTGGTTGTGTCGTTTGGAATCGCGATCGTATCTCCTTTTTTCAGATCATCCAGATTGTTCTTTGTTCCCGGATAGATACCAAACGGCTCATAATGGATACTGCCTGCATTAACGATATGTGTCCCATTTTCCTTATTGAACTGTTCCATATATGGGACATGCTCCACATAGTTGGCATCAAACTCACCACTCTCTACGACATTGTTTGGCTGTACATAATCATCAAACACTGTCACTTTCAGATTCCAGCCGTCCTTCTTCAAAATCTTAGCTGCCTCAGCAAGAATCTCAGAATGCGGTGTCTGTGATGCTGCTACTGTAATTGTCTTAGAATCTTCTTTCTTATCGGATCCTGTGCTTCCACATCCTGTCAAAGCACCTGCTGCCAATGCTGTTGCCAATACTAATGATAATACTTTCTTCTTCATACTTACTTTTCCTCCATTTCTTTTTCTTAATTCTTATTTTCTATTAGCAATAATGCCTCAGAAGCCTCCCGCTCCTCTGACACTACTGTAATCATTACTCATAGTGATTTTACCCACCTTATGCTTTCTTTCTTCGATCTAATTTTGCGGACACAAGCATACCAATTCCCTGTAATATCTGCACCAATACAATCAAGATGACGATCGTAACGATCATAATATCCGGCTGATAACGGTAATATCCGTAACGAATGGCGATATCTCCAAGTCCACCACCACCGACAACTCCGGACATAGCAGAATAACCAAGGATCGTACCAAGTGCGATCGTTACTCCTACGATCAAAGAAGTTCTCGCTTCTACCAATAATACTTTTAAGATGATCTTCACATTACCGGCACCCATACTCTGTGCCGCCTCGATCACACCTTTGTCAACCTCTTTTAATGAAGATTCCACCATGCGGGCAATAAATGGTGCTGCCGCAATGACAAGCGGAACGACGGTAGCTGCTGATCCATAAGTCTGGCCTACGATGAATCTCGTCAACGGAAGCACTAAGATCAACAAGATCAAAAACGGAATACTGCGGACAACATTCGTTACAATATCTAACACTCGATATACCGGTGCCAATGGTCTGATCCCGTCCTTGTCCGTGACTGCCAAAGCAATGCCAAGCGGCAGTCCCAAAACATATCCCATAAAGGTAGACATCAAAGTCATAAATAAAGTCTCATTGATTCCTTTTAGGATCATATCTATGACTACTTGATCAAATTGAAACATCGTCATCCACCTCCTTCACAACAAGCTTGCGCTCTTCCAAATAGGCGATCATCTGCGCTGCCGTTTCTTCCTCTTCCGGCAATTGCAGGATCATCTCTCCGGTAGCCGTTCCGTTAATATTTTTGGTGTCTGCAAACAATATGTTCACCGGCTGTTTATATCGCAGGATCAAATTGCCGATCACCGGTTCAAAAGAAGAATTCTCCCGAAATACAACTCGTACCAGATGTTTTCCTTTCATTTGATCCACGCTGATCTCTTCACCAAAGATCATACTCTTTGCGGCATCTGACTCCGGATTTGCAAAAATCTTGGAGACGGTTCCCGTTTCTACCAAATGTCCATTTTCTAAGATTGCCACTTTGTTACAGATTCTCTGCACCACCGACATCTCATGAGTGATGATAACAATCGTGATTCCATAGTCGCTGTTGATCTTCTGCAACAGTTCCAAAATAGACTGTGTCGTCTGCGGATCTAAGGCACTGGTCGCCTCATCACACAACAGAATATCCGGGTTGTTTGCCAATGCTCTTGCGATTGCCACTCTCTGCTTCTGTCCACCGGAAAGCTGTGATGGATATGCCTTTGCCTTTTCCTCTAAGCCGACGATCTGCAACAGTTCCCCTGCCCTTTTCTTTGCCTGTTTGCGCGAAACGCCTGCAATCTCAAGAGGGAAGCATATATTATCGATCACATTTTTCTGCATCAACAGATTAAAATGCTGAAAGATCATGGAAATCTTTTGTCGCTCGCTGCGTAATTGTTTGCCGCGCAGCTTGGAAAGTTCCCGTCCCTTGACGAAAACCTGCCCCTCCGTAGGTCTTTCCAAATAATTCAAACATCGTACCAGCGTACTCTTGCCGGCTCCCGACATACCAATAATTCCGAAAATGTCACCTTTTTCAATCTCAAGATTGATCTGGTCCAACGCTTTCACGCCATTGCCATATTGTTTGACCAGATTTTTTACCGAAATCAAACTACTCACGGGACATCCCACCTCCTTGTTTCTTTTTCATACCTTTTTGCTGTGAATTGTATGAAATATTATCAGACTTCTATTCTCCTGTCAAGTATTATTTTTTATTTATGGCATTTTTTATACTGTTTTTTATACTGTTTTTTCTCCTGTAAATTCTTGTTGCCCCTATGTTTTTGCTTATTTCAAGCGCTTTCTTTTCCAAAAAAACACTCTATTTTTTCTTTGCAGCACAACCGATTTATATAAAGAATGATTGTATAACAGGAGGCACACATGATTATAAAGAAGAAAATAAGAAAAAGAATTTCATGCCTATTGGTCTTTGCTCTGCTATTGATCAGCATGACAGGAGACGGACTGCTTGGGGCTGCACACGCCAGTGCAACACCTTCCTATGATGGTGTTCTTACCCTGAATGTTCCTGTTTCGATATTTTTGACACACGATATCCAAAAAGGGAACCGCACTGCGACTTACCAATTCACTCCGGAAGAATCAGGAGAATATACTTTTTATTCCATTTCTGATCAGGAAACTGCCGGTTATTTGTGCAGTGCAAATGGGACGATTTTGGACAGTGATTACCGCCACTCCGGACACAAAAACAATTTTTCCCTATCTTGTTCCTTGTCAAGTGGCGTAACCTATTATTTTACAGCTCAATTTAGTGAGGCATCCAGTGCAGAGGGAACTTTTCAGATTGTAATCTGCAAAAAACTCGCAGCCTCCTCTTTTGAGGATGCTGTACAAGTCACCTTAAATCCGAAGGGTAATCGTTATGAGTTCGCAAATGTCGGTGACACGACGAAACTCACTTTTACACCTACTGCCACCGGAAATTACGCATTTTATCAAATGCCTTCCTGTGACTGCAAAGAAGACAAGCACGAAGAAAATTGTACTTATATACAAAATTTATATATGACACTTTACGAAAACACAAACGATACCGCCGGCACATTGCAGGCGATCAATTACAGCACTGCAGAAGCAACGGATGGCGGTTTTGTCATCTACCATCACCTACAGGAAGGAACAACCTATTATCTGGACATTCATGCCTGCAACGAGCAAGCTGTGGGAGACTTTATATTGGGTATCAGCGATGCCTTGTCAGACGCTCCGATTCCGGATCTGGAAATGACAACAGAGACAACAACCATAAACTATGCAATAGAGTCCACTTTACAGAGCATTTATGTTCACTTAAGCACAGGTGGAACGATGCAATTTACCTCCAGCGATGGCAACTATGTATTTGCAGAAATCCTGAATAACGACGGTACCTCACTGGACCAATGCGAAGAGTCCACACAATATATGGATTATACAACCTCCCTTCCACCGGAAGGCGGTTATCTGCGCTTATACACGCAGCTTAACTTAGTACAGGATTTTCACTTGACCGTCACTGCCAAGACTACTCCTGCGCCGACTGTGACACCGAATGTCAACCAAACG
>JALEPA010000251.1 GCA_022766515.1 Lachnospiraceae bacterium
CGGTGTGTATTTTTGCAAACTATATGTCTTCTTTCCCGTGTAATCCGTAAAGCTTGCCACTTTGGTATCCCACATAGCAAGACCTTCATGATGCTTCGCCGTAAACACGAGATATTTCATGCCTGCTTTCTTGGCATAGGACACGATCTCTGTCGCATTAAACTTAGTCGGATTGAACTTTGCAGAGACGGTTGTCTGGTATTTCTGTTTAGAAATCCCCTCTACCTGCATCGCCCATTCACCATGTCCATACTGTGAATACGAGCCAAAATGGATAAACATGCCAAATTTGTCATTCGTCCACCATTTCATGTCAGACGACACACTGTACGCCTGCGATGGTACGCCTCCGGCTGTCAGACCGACAAGCATGCTAACAATAAGTAACAGTCCCCATAATTTTTTGATTTTTTTCATACATACCTCTTTCTGTAATATTTCCCCATATTACGACTTATTATAATACCTGTCTGCCCGTCAAACAATAGGACAAGCAGACAGGTATCTGCACTTTTCGGACAGATCAATCTTTCGTTGCCAAACCACTTCCACTGATCGGAATCTTGTCTCCCAGGTAAGTCGGCTTTGGCTGAATACATAAGTTGACAAATTCCTTGTCTCTTGCTGCCACTTCGCGCAGCTCACACATCCATCCATTGCGGTATTTTGTACGCTTATTTGGTGCCGCAACGGCGTCCAGTCCTAATGTACGAGCGGCATACACTGCACGGTATGAGTGATATTTCTGCGTCACGATCACCGGATTTTTGACCTCAAACACATCGCGTGCACGATACATAGACTCATATGTGGAAAATCCGGCATGATCCATAAAGATCTTGTCTTCCGGTACATCGATCCGGCTCATAATATAGTCTTTCATTCCCTGCACTTCGTTATAATTTGTTCGCCCATGATCTCCGGTCAGCAAAAAACGGTCCGATACTCCCGCCTCATATAATTCGATCGCACGGTTCAAACGATCCTTTAGCATCAAGCTTGGCGTTCCATCCGCTTTCATTCCTGCACCCAATACCAGAATGCAATCTGCTTGTTGAATCTGATCCTCCTGCCCTGTCTGATAAATGTATCCTTTGGCGTACTGCACGACATAGATATTCAATCCAATGATCAGCGCAATCCCCAAACCTGCCAAAACTCCTATTGCTATCACCATTCGCTTCATCCCTTTTTTGTGTTTTTTCAGCCAAGATCCTATAGTATTCATCGTGTTCCCCTCCTTCTTTTGTCGAGCTGTTTTGCTCTAAAGTAAAAAAACGCCCGCCATGTATCTTCACCGGATCAAAACGGGAAAATGCATAGCAGGCGTCCTTCGAAATCACCTGTCAAAACTACTCGATAGATTCTACCTCGTAATCCTTGTCTTCAACGGTCTTCTTCAGTGTATCATTGTCCACCTCTGCTGATAAAGAGACTACTGCAGTTCCTGCCTCATGGCTAACCTGCGCCTCCTCTACTCCATTCAGTGCCTCCAACGCTTTTTTCACCGTTGCCTCACAGTGTCCACACATCATTCCCTTGATCTTCATTGTCTTCGTCATAATGACCTCCTTATTATATACTATTTCAGACAAGTTTTGTTGATTTTCTTGTCCTTTTTTATGAGTAACCGTTTCCTGTTCTACATTTGTAGAGTGTTCTGTTTTTCTGCTTCTTTTTTTGTCATGTTTGGTATCGTATAATTTGCACAGATTCAAGCGCAATGCGTTGGATACCACGCAAAAGCTGGATAAACTCATCGCCGCTGCGCCAAACATCGGATTGAGTTCCCATCCAAACAATGGGATCCATACACCTGCTGCCAATGGAATACCAATGACATTGTAGAAAAATGCCCAAAACAGATTTTCATGAATATTGCGCAAAGTAGCACGGCTCAAACGAATCGCCGCCGGCACATCCCGCAAACGACTCTGCATCAAGACAACATCTGCCGCATCGATCGCAACATCCGTTCCTGCCCCGATCGCAATTCCCATATCCGCTCTTGTCAATGCCGGTGCATCATTAATGCCATCGCCGACCATTGCAACTTTTCCGTAAGACTGCAGTTCTCGGATCACCTGCTCCTTACCATCCGGCAAGACCCCTGCGATCACGCGATCCACACCTACCTGTTTGCCGATCGCCTGTGCTGTCTGCTCGTTATCACCCGTGAGCATCACTACTTCAAGACCCATATTCTGCATTTCTTTGACAGCCTGTACACTGTCTTCCTTGATCACATCTGCCACTGCGATCATACCCAGAATTTTTTGCCCTTCTGCAAAATACAAAGGTGTTTTGCCTTCTAATGCAAACTGCTCCGCCTGCTTCTGCAACGCATCCGGTACTTTTCCTAGCTTTTCCATCAGTGCAAGGTTACCGCCTGCCAGCTTTTTACCGGCACAAACACCCGTCAAACCATTGCCGGGAAGTGCCTGAAAATCCTCTACCTTTTCCGGCTGAATGTTACGGCTCTGGCTGTACTCCAAAATCGCATTTGCCAGTGGATGTTCACTTTTTCTTTCCAAAGAATATGCCGCTGTCAAAAGTTCTTCTTCCGTCACTCCGGATACCGGAACAAGGTCTGTCACCTGTGGCTGTCCTTTCGTGATCGTACCTGTCTTATCTAAGGCAATGACGGACATTTTTCCTGTCTCTTCCAAAGAAACCGCTGTTTTGAATAATATACCGTGTTTTGCGCCCACACCATTTCCTACCATGATCGCCACCGGAGTTGCCAAGCCTAATGCACATGGGCAGCTGATAACTAAGACAGAAATTCCTCTTGCCAGTGCAAAACCGATTTCCGCTCCTGTAAGCAGCCATACCACCATTGTCAATAATGCCAATGTGATCACCGTTGGCACAAATACGCCGGAAACTTTATCTGCTACTTTTGCAATCGGCGCCTTCGTTGCTGCTGCATCACTGACCATTTGTATAATCTGAGAAAGTGTTGTATCTTCTCCTACGCGTGTTGCTTCACATCGCAGAAAACCGGAACGATTGATCGTTGCTGCAGATACCGCATTGCCCGGCTCTTTATCGACAGGAACACTCTCGCCTGTCAATGCAGACTCATCCAGCGCACTGGTTCCTTCTAAGATCACACCATCTACCGGAACCGTTTCTCCCGGACGCAGCACAAAAATATCACCTTTTTGCACTTCTTCGATATCTACTTTTTGCTCTACACCATCACGAACCACAACGGCTGTCTTAGGTGCGAGACTCATCAATCCCTTTAACGCATCTGTTGTCCTGCCCTTGGAACGCGCCTCCAACATCTTTCCTACGGTGATCAATGTCAGGATCATCGCCGCTGACTCGAAATAAAAGTCATGCATATAAGTCATGACCAGACTGTCATTCTGCTTGAGCACTGCATCTGTCATAGCAAATAATGCATAAGTGCTATATCCAAACGCTGCCGTTGCCCCCAATGCCACAAGTGTGTCCATATTCGGTGCACGGTGCCATAAACTCTTAAAACCACTGATAAAGAACCGCTGATTGATGACCATGATCGCGATGGTAAGTAACATCTGTAACAAGCCCATTGCAACATGATTGCCTTCCATCCAAGTTGGAACCGGCCAATTCCACATCATATGTCCCATAGAGAAATACATCAATACGATCAAAAATCCCAACGACCACAGCAAACGCTTTCGCAGTCTTGGTGTTTCTTTATCCTGCAAACTGTCCAAAGAAGCTGCCGCATCTGTTTTCTTCTGCTCCTTTGCCTTTTCCTGTGCTCCATAACCAGCCTCTTCAACTGCCTGTATGATCTTTGCCGGTTCGGCAGTTCCCTCTACGCCCATTGAATTTGTCAAAAGACTGACGGAGCAGGAAGTCACTCCTTCGACAGCAGATACTGCCTTTTCCACACGCGCACTGCATGCGGCACAACTCATTCCTGTCACTAAATATTGTTTCATCGTCGTCCTCCATGCTTTTCTAAATTATTTCGTATGCTACAAAAATTTTATTTCATGATCTTTTTCAAAAGAGCAACCAACTCTTCGGTCGTCTCGTCCTTTCCTTCTCTAATATCTCTTGTCACGCAGTTTTTTATGTGATTCTCTAATAAAACTTTATTAAAGCTATTTAACGCTGCTGTTGCCGCTGCAACCTGCGTGATGATATCCGTACAATACGCATCTCGCTCTACCATTCCCTTGATCCCCCGTATCTGACCTTCAATACGGTTCAAACGGTTGATCAGGTCCTTGTGCTGTTTCTCTCCACGAACAGTCTTTTTCTCGTGGCAAAGACACTCCTTATTCTCTTCACTCATGCTGTCACCTCGCTTCTATTTACCATACCCCTGTAGGGTATATTAGACCCTGTTTTATAATTTGTCAAGCACCTTCCCCTAAAAAAGAGCAAAACCGGCGTTTTGCTCTACAAGAATTGCCTTAGCAATTCTTGGTGGCATATCACCACATTATGAGCAGTTTCCTATAAAGTAAAAAAGTCACAGAAATCACGACATACCCGTTGATTTCTGTGACTTTTTAAGATTCAGGTGATGTCATAAGAACAAGCCTTTTGACACCCTGATCTTTTCGTCATTCAAATTACTCTTCTGTTTTCTTCTCCTCTGATGCTTTCTTTTTGGCATCGATCGCAAATACTGTGACAATTGCAATTCCCGAGCAAATAAAGATCAACATCAATGGGATGATCGGTGCACTATCGCCTGTTTTTGGTGTGTCATCCGATGCCGTATTATCAATCACAACCGTACGATTCTTAACAATCTTGGAAGTAGAAGAGATTGGCGGATTAGCCTTATCTTCCACAATCTTCGGAGTCGCGCTTGGTGATACTGTTGGATTTACACTTGGTGATTCACTTGGCGGCACCGTTGGACTTGCACTTGGTGGTACTACACTTGGCGTCTCTGTTGGTGGCGTGCTTGGTGGCACTACACTTGGCGTCTCCGTTGGCGGTGTACTTGGTGGCACTACACTCGGTGTCTCCGTTGGCGGTGTACTCGGTGGCACTACACTCGGCGTTTCCGTTGGTGGTATGCTTGGTGGCACTACACTTGGTGGCACCGTTGGACTTGCACTTGGTGGTGCTACACTTGGTGTCTCCGTTGGCGGCGTACTTGGTGGCACTACACTTGGTGGCACTGTTGGGGGTGTACTTGGTGGTACTACACTTGGCGTCTCCGTTGGCGGTGTACTTGGCGGCACTACACTTGGCGGCTCCGTTGGCGGTGTACTTGGTGGTACTACACTTGGCGTCTCTGTTGGTGGTGCCGTAGTCTGGCATGGCGGCTTTGTGGTTCGGCGCGGTGGTGTCGTAGTCCGACATGGTGGTTTTGTAGTTTTACATGGTGGTGTCGTGGTCCGGCATGGCGACTTTGTTGGACTGCCGGTAATCACACTTGGAGGCGTACTTGGTTCCTCTATTTTGTTTCCGTCTTCCGGAATAATGTCTCTTCGATGAGACTCTGCTCCGGAATGATTAATATTTTTTCCAATCGCTGTTCCATTCAAAGCCTCTACATACAAATCTGCTCCAGGAGCCAGCACAGCACCGTACACAACTTTTCCCATCACTACAGTCCCGGTATATACATAATCCGATTTGCTACTGTCGTATAGATTATAAATGACTCTCATTGTTCCATACTGCTGTTTTCCAACCTCTTCATCAGAGACTGCGGTTCCCCCCTGCAAGGACTGAACTTTCATAGAATTTAAAGTAAGATCTGCACGGTTTTGTCCTTTTAAGTCAATGTTCAGTACAACGATACCGTTATTCTGCGCATTGGTATCCAAATTTTTCAAAGTCAGCTCCGTTCTTCCATATACCCAGTCCCGGTATGTGACCTGCACATTGACCAGACCTGATTTGGTATTATACGAAGCAAAATCAATAAAACGATGATTTTGATCTTTATTATTAATCTTCAAGGTTTCTTTTGCTGCTACCGCCCACTGTTTTGACTTCTCCTGCAGCAGTGAAAATTCCTTATCCAGATCAAGCAATGATTCTCCATCTTTCTCAAACACAAAACTGTCATACTGCAATGGTGGATTGAACAAATATGTTTTTCCATTTTGATCCTGAATCCGAACCTGATTATCTGTTTTCTTAGAAATTATTTTGTATTTACTGCCTAAGATCACTTTTCCTGCCTGTACATTAGAACTAATCGATTCAATATTTCTGATATAAAATATTTCATCTGATTTTCCGTTCGGGAAATTTTTTTCATTCACATTGGTTCCATAATTTGTTCCTTCTCCGTCAAAATATTTGCATGCAACATTGCCATGCGTGTGGACGGTGGTTTTTACTTTCTCCTTGGCGAAAAGATGAAAATGTGTGGCTGCATATAACGGATCTGATGCATCATATTGATACTGTCTGTCTGCACTCGCCTTGGTCGCTTTGAAGGACAGACCCCCTGTCGACAGCGAAGTGATCACCAACATCAATGCCATCCATTTTGCAACAAGTCTTCTTGTTTTTTTACTCATAGTTCCCCTTTCTTTTTTCCTTGCAGACAGCATGAAATCCGTCTGCAATTTTGAGTCCTATGTATTATATGCAGTTTCCTCACTTTGAAAACCAAAAATTGCCAATTACCATTTTTTTCCAAATAGATCCAATGGATTTTATACAGGATTCAAAAAAACACCAGCCAATCCTTACGGATCAACTGGTGTCTCAAACATATATTACATAGTAGGGGGTATATTATCTTAGTCTGCAAACAACGCAGTAGACAGATAACGATCTCCTGTGTCAGGAAGCAATACAACAATATTTTTGCCCTTGTTCTCCGGACGCTTTGCTAAGATTGTTGCTGCATGAAGTGCTGCACCGGAAGAAATACCTACCAATACACCTTCTGCTTTTGCAAATGCTCTTCCTGTAGCAAATGCATCTTCGTTTTCGATTGGAAGAACCTCATCGTAAATTTTAGTGTTCAGCGTAGCCGGTACAAATCCTGCACCAATTCCCTGAATCTTATGTGGTCCTGCTGTTCCTTTGGACAATACCGGTGAAGTTGCCGGCTCAACAGCTACTACCTTGATATCAGGATTCTGCTCCTTCAAATACTCTCCAATACCGGTAACAGTACCACCTGTACCAACACCAGCTACAAAGATGTCAACCTTTCCATCCGTATCTTCCCAGATCTCCGGTCCTGTCGTAGCACGATGTGTTGCAGGGTTTGCAGGATTTTCAAACTGACTTGGAATAAATGCACCCTCGATCTCCTGTGCAAGTTCTTCAGCCTTAGCGATCGCACCCTTCATACCTTTAGCACCTTCTGTCAGCACAAGCTCTGCACCATAGGCTTTCAAAAGATTACGACGCTCTACACTCATCGTCTCCGGCATTGTCAAAATGATACGATATCCTTTTGCTGCTGCAATCGATGCCAAACCGATTCCTGTGTTTCCACTGGTTGGCTCAATGATTACAGAACCTTCTTTCAATTTTCCTTTTTTCTCTGCATCGTCGATCATTGCATAAGCAATACGATCCTTTACGCTTCCTGCAGGATTAAAATACTCTAACTTTGCTAAAATTGTCGCATCAGCACCTGCCTGCTTTGCAAAATTCTTCACATTCAAAATCGGAGTTCCTCCGATCAACTCAGTAACACTCTCATAAATCTTTGCCATTGTTAATCCCCTTTCTTCGTTTCATTTCTGTCTGCTATTTTCTCTCCCATCAACATACTCCTGTATTCATACTTAGTTGATAGGATTTGATTTATAATGCTATTATAACAGGAAAAAATCATTTGTCAATACTTATTTTCTATTTTTCCCAGTTATTTACTATGAAATACAACTCAAACCCTTTATTAACGGTTATTTGGAAAGTTTCCCATAAAGATTAAGGTAAAAAAGCAGAGGTTTCTTTCATCAAAAGTATGTCGAAACCTCTGCTCACAAGGAGAATTCTAATTCTTTTTATGGACTAGGAAATTGCTCATAGTGTGGTCATACGCCACCAAGAATTGCCTTAGCAATTCTTGTAGAGCAAAACGCTGGTTTTGCTCTTATTTACTGTACTGCCTTGAACGCCTCATCCAGATCCTGAATGATATCGTCAATGTGCTCTGTACCAATAGAGAGGCGGATTGTATTTTTATAAATACCGGCTCCAGCCAACTCTTCCTCTGTCATCTGAGAATGTGTGGTACTAGCAGGATGAATAGCAAGAGACTTCACATCTGCAACATTGGCAAGCAGGGAGAAGATCTCCAAATTGTCGATAAAATCTTTTGCCTTGCGGTCATCGCCTTTGATCTCAAATGTAAAGATAGAACCGCCACCATTTGGGAAGTACTTCTTATACAATCTCTGCTGCTCCGGATCATCGGTAATAGATGGGTGATGTACCTTTTCTACCTGTGGATGATTGTTAAGATATTCTACAACCTTCAACGCATTCTCCACATGACGCTCTACACGAAGAGACAATGTTTCCAATCCCTGCAGGAAAATAAAAGCATGAATTGGAGATAATGTTGCTCCTGTATCACGAAGTAAAATAGCACGGATCTTTGTAACAAATGCTGCAGGACCAGCTGCTTTGGTAAATACAACACCATGATAACTTGGGTTTGGCTCTGTCAGTGAAGGGAATTTACCGGATGCCTCCCAATCAAATTTACCACCGTCTACAATAACGCCACCGATCGTTGTACCATGACCGCCGATAAACTTCGTTGCAGAATGTACCACAATATCTGCACCATGCTCAATTGGTCTGATCAAATATGGAGTGCCAAATGTGTTATCAATAACCAAAGGAATTTTATTCTCATGAGCAATCTCTGCAATCGCCTCAATATCTACAACATCAGAATTTGGATTACCAAGTGTCTCAATGAAAATGCACTTTGTGTTATCCTTCACGGCTGCGCGTACCTCGTCCAAATTTGAGATATCTACGATGGAAGAAGAAATTCCCTACTGTGGAAGTGTATGCTCGAGCAAATTGTATGTACCACCATAAATGTTACTTGCTGCCACAATGTGGTCACCGTTCTGCGCAAGGTTCTGCAAAGTATAAGAAATTGCTGCTGCACCGGACGCTACTGCCAACGCTGCTACGCCACCTTCCAATGCTGCGATACGCTTTTCAAAAATATCCTGTGTTGGGTTTGTCAATCTTCCGTAAATGTTACCGGCATCTGTCAGTCCAAATCTTGCCTCTGCATGATCGCTGTTATGGAATACATAAGAAGATGTCTGGTAAATTGGTACTGCTCTCGCGTCTGTTACCGGATCAGCCTCTTCCTGTCCCACATGAAGCTGTAATGTCTCAAATTTCAAATCTCTATCTTTTCTCTCTAATTTTGCCATAATCGTTATTCTCCTTTTCTATTTTGTAATATGTTTCCGTTTCTGCTACGGCTATTTTCAGGAGTTCCGGACTCTCCTATTGTAACCGTCTTTCAATAGGCTGTGCCTATATCTTTAAGTGATGTTATGAATATATCACCCTTTTCCTACTATGTCAATAGGTTATATCAAATTTTATTTAAAAATTTGGAGGACTCTATACACAGTCCCCCCGATCCACTACAATATGATACCCTGTCGTCTCAACACGGTGTTCCAAACAGTTGCGACACTGCGCCGCCTCATCGCCGGTGCATACCTTTCCATCGTACAACTGATATTTTTCCCGCACTGCTACAGGCGACAAATTAGGCATTAACACATTTGCACCAGCCAAAATCCCTTTTTCGCGTCCCTTTGGATCAATCGTAGCTAACGCAGTCGTTGCCGGAAGTAAAATATGCTTTTCCATGATCCGAAGCAAACTAAGATAAAACAGGCTGTCTTCCAGCAAGCCGCCCGGTTCCTTGGCAAACGGCGTGTCCTGGTGTGGAATAAACGGACCGATTCCAATCATCTCCGGCTGCAATTCATGGATAAACAAAAAATCTTCTGCCAGTGTTTCCGGTGTCTGATACGGACTTCCAACCATAAAACCACATCCTGTTTGAAATCCGATCTCTTTGAGCTGCCGCAAACATTCCTTACGATGCGTAAGCGACATTTCTGCCGGATGCAGTTTCTGATAATGTTCTTCATCCGCCGTCTCATGACGGAGCAAATAGCGATCTGCACCTGCCTCAAAAAAACATTCATAACTTGACCGCTCACGCTCGCCCAGCGAAAGAGTGACGGCACAAGCCGGATGTGCGCTTTTGATCTCACGCACCAGCTCTGCGATTGCCTCATCTGTGTATGTCATGTCTTCTCCGCCCTGCAAAACAAAGGTGCGAAATCCCAGGCGTTCACCTTCGTCACAACATTGCAGGATCTCTTCTTTGGTCAGACGATACCGCTCCACCTTGCTATTACTACGACGGATACCGCAATAATAGCAATCATTTTTACAATAGTTTGTAAATTCGATCAGTCCGCGCACAAAAATATTTTTGCCATAATACTGATCCGCTATAGACCTTGCAAGCTGTGCCGCATAGGCAATGTCTTCTGATGTTTTTTGTGTAAAAAGCTGCACAAATTCTTGTTTGGTCAGGCATCCCTGTTCCTGCAGCTTGTCGATCAATGCTTTCACACTCATTTTTCCTGTCCTTTGCAAATCGTTCCTCCACCGGCAACCATACCATCTCGGTAAAGTACCAATGCCTGTCCCGGTGTCACTCCTCTTTGTGCCTCCGCAAAAACACACTCATACAGATCATCTGCTCTCTTGTAAATATGGCATGGTGATCCGGCATGATTATAACGAATCTTTCCTATATATTCACAGTTTTCGTCAAACTGCTCTTCTCCCATAAAGTTCATCTCTTTTGCAAACACACTGTGCGACAGATTCGCTTCCAGCCCTCCGATCACTACTTCATTCGTTTCCGGACGGATCTCGATCACAAATGCGGGATAACCCAGTGCCAAACCAAGTCCTTTACGCTGTCCTACCGTATAATGGATAATTCCTTTATGTGTTCCCAAAATATTTCCTTCTGTATCGACAAAATTGCCGGGTACCGATTGGTTTCCCGTCTCCCTTTCTATATAAGAAGCATAATCACCATCCGGCACAAAACAGATCTCCATGCTGTCCGGCTTATGCGCAACCGGAAGCCCTGCCTGCTCTGCGATCCGGCGCACTTCCTCTTTTTCATATTCCCCGACCGGCATCAAAGTTCTTGCAAGCTGTTCCTGCGTCAGATTATACAAGGCATAAGTCTGATCTTTGCGTGCCGTCACCGAATTTGCAATGGCATATCTGCCATTCTCTAACTGTCGGATGCGCGCATAATGCCCGGTAGCAATATAGTCTGCACCTATTTCCAGACTTCGCTGCAACAACGACTCCCATTTCACATATCGGTTGCAGGCAATGCAGGGATTTGGCGTACGCCCTTCCTGATACTCCTTGACGAAATAATCAATAACATTTGCTTGAAATTCCTGTTTGAAATTCATGACATAATAAGGAATCCCTAAGACATCAGCAACTCTGCGGGCATCGTCTACTGCACTTAATCCGCAACAGCCACCCTCGTGTTCGATCGTGCAAGTGTCCTCATCCTGCCAGATCTGCATCGTCACTCCGATCACATGGTATCCCTGCTGCTTCAATAAATAAGCTGCCACAGAGGAATCCACTCCACCTGACATTCCCACCACTACTGTTTTCTTATCGCTCATTTCCAACAACCATGCCTTTCTAACATCAAGCTTTCTATTTCGTCAATCGCAATATCTTCATCAATGCCATTACCGTATCCTGACATTTTCAATAACATCCTTCATTCTGCCCTTGGGCATTTTGATCCATGTCTTTTATTTTGCCAATTCCAGCATTTTTACCAACGGTGCATTCGCCTTCACACGCAATTCTTCCGGCAATGTTACTTCCGGCTCCAGCGTCTCCAATGCATGCAGAACCTTTTCCAAAGTAATCTTTTTCATGTTTGGACAGAACTGACGATGACCTACCGAATAAAACTTTTTGTCCGGGTTTTTCTCACGCAGCTCGTAAAAAATACCCATTTCTGTACAGATAATAAATTCTTTTGCGGAAGATTTGGTCGCATAGTCCAAAATTTCGGAAGTGCTTCCGATAAAATCAGAAATTTCCAACACATCTGCTGTACACTCCGGGTGTGTCAAAATCGGTGCATCCGGGTGAAGTTTTTTTGCCTCCTCTACATTTTCCTTATGAATACTGGTATGTACATGGCAAAAACCGTCGTTAAAAATAAATTCTTTTTCCGGTACCAAGGTTGCAATATATCGTCCCAAATTATTATCAGGTATAAAGAAAATATGTTTGTTTGGCAATGCCTTCACAACACGCAATGCATTGGATGAAGTGACGCATACATCCGAATATGCCTTGATCTCTGCAGTAGAATTGACATAACAAACCACTGCTACATCGGGATAATGTTCACGCACTTCCTCAATACGGCGAATATCTACCATGTGTGCCATCGGACAATCTGCAAACTCATCCGCCATAATAACACGCTTGTCCGGATTCAGGATCTTTGCACTTTCTCCCATGAAGGAAACGCCACAAAACAAAATGTTCTGCTGACTTACTTCGGTTGCCTTCTTTGCCAGGAAATAAGAATCTCCTACCATGTCCGCAATTTCCTGCACCTGTCCATCCACATAATAATGTGCAAGAATAACAACATCCTTTTCTTCTTTTAATCTTTTGATCTGTTCTTTCATAATATTCCTCATTTCTTCGTATGATTATGCCGGCTGCGTCCCTAACAGGACTTATTGCGCCATAATCTTAGTAAATCGCCATACTAGTATATGAGTGTAGCATATTTGAAATACATTCTCAAGAAAGACTTTGCGATAGTTTTGGGAAGATTTGTGCTATAATATCTGTTGGAGTTTCGCATGCCATAAGGACGCTGCGGAAATCTACATTACATAAGTAAAAACAGGAGGCAACATATGATCCATAATATCCAACCACATAGATTAAAAAATGAATACACGCCCGTCCCTGCCAAAGGCTCTGACCTTGTCATGATATTTCAGGTCGATCAGATCTGGATGTTAGAGCATAACAACCAGCTTACACTCCCTACCGTTGACGAAATCGGGGCAACTGATGCAACACCACTGCGTTATCTGTTTGCGCTGGAGTCACATCGTTATTATCGACTGGAAGATGATAACTTCACTCCTCAGAACCCAAACGGAAGCTATATCAAAGTTCGCAGTCTGCGTCACCGCTTATTTCCAAAGCAGACAGACCATATCCTTTCTGCAGGATCTCTGTCTTCTTCCGAGCAAACCATGCTTTTTCGCCAAAAAGAACTATGTTTTGCTATCATGACCGGATGGCATCTTCACACCTGGTATCGCGATCATGCTTTTTGTGGCCGTTGTGGCACTCCGACTGTCCATTCCGATACACAACGAATGTTACAATGTCCAAACTGCAAAAATATGATCTTTCCTACCATTGCTCCCGCTGTGATCATCGGTGTTGTCAAGGGCGATCAGATCTTACTGTCCAAATATTCCGACCGCGATTATATTGGTTATGCGCTTCTTGCAGGATTCATGGAAATATCCGAAACTCCTGAGGACACCGTCAAACGAGAAGTCATGGAAGAAGTCCATCTGCAAGTCAAAAATATTCGCTATTACAAAAGTCAGCCCGGCGGAATCGACGGTAATGTTCTGCTTGGCTTTTTCTGCGATCTTGACGGCGATGACTCCATCCAGATCGACGAATCCGAACTGGCAATGGCAAAATGGTACCACCGCGATGAAATCCCGGTCAAAAATGACGGTTATAGCCTGACCTTTGAAATGATCTCCTACTTTCATGATCATCCTGAAAAATTTAAGGATCTGTCAGATTAAACAGATCCTTAATAGTATGTAATTATCGTATTGTAATTCACTGCTTAGTTCAGCAGATCCTCAAATTCTTCTACCTGCATTGGTTTATAATAGTAATATCCCTGTATGGCGTCGCAGGAATGATTCCATATAAACGCTGCCTGTTCTTTTGTCTCGACACCTTCCGCCACGATGGAAAGTCCCAACTTCTTTGCCAATCCCGTCAGCGATTCCAACAAAAGTTCTCCACTGGTATCTCCAATGCCGTCAATCAAACTCTTGTCCAATTTCAAAACATCAAACTTCGTTTTGCTCAAAAGTGCCATTGAAGAGTAACCATTTCCAAAGTCATCCATATGCATCTCAAATCCCTGCTTCTGGAATTTCTCGATCAACTCTTCAACCTCATCATTTTCCATCATGGCACTCTCTGTGATCTCAAGCTGTATCATTTTAGGATCGATTCCATATTTCTTCACGATAGCAGTATAGCGCTCTACAATATCATCAAAATACAAACTTGCTCTGGATATGTTGACTGATACCGGCACCAGATTCATGTTCATATCCAGCCATTCTCTCTGCTGCATGCAAACATGCTCAAACACATATTCATCCAAAATGGAGATCATACCATTTCTTTCAAATAATGGAATGAATTTGCCAGGGGAGATCAGCTTTCCCTTGTTGTCGCGCCAGCGCACCAATGCTTCTGCGGCATGGATCACTTCTCCGCCCTGCACTACCTTAGGCTGATACCACAACTCAAATCGCTCGTCTTCTATTGACTGCTGGAAATCATCTTCCAAGCTCTTCTCTTCCTGTATTCTCTGAGACGATTTTTGATCAAAGAATGCATAAAACAAATCTCGCCGTCCCTTGATCTGGCTCTTCGCCGTATTTGCTTTACCATACTCCCAATCACGCTCTTCTAATTTATGAATATAGGAGATACCAAATGCCGGCACAATATGCGGTACATTCAACTGCACTGACAGCATATAGATCTCTTCCGACATTTCCTTAATACGCTTTTCCACCTGATCTTGATTATCTCCCTGCAAGAAGATCAAAAAATTGTCCGCATTGGTATGAGCAGCTAACTCATCTCGTTTCAAATGTGCCGTAATAATTTTCCATATCTCACAGATCACCTCATCACCCTTAGAGATTCCAAAGGTATCATTGATCAGCTTAAAGTCATCTAAGTCCATTGATACGGCATATCCGGAATGTCCCTTATATTTTGCCAGTTTCTCTGCAAATGCTGCAAGATTATCCCCACCGGTTACTTTGTCCACACAGAGTCTGCGACGGATCTCTTTTTCTTTGCGGTACTGAAGCAGCACAAATCCAACTCCACCAATTATGATCAGCATAACCACGATAGCCAGCAAATAATTCATGGTACTGATAAATGGTTTCTCCAGCTGCGTCAGATATTTTTCCGGTACGATCGTCAAAACATATACCGGACCACTATCCTGCATGAGGTTCAATGCCGTACAACAGAAATATTGTTTGGAATCATTTTCACTAGAGCCAAACTCATGTGCTCCTGCCTGA
>JALEPA010000271.1 GCA_022766515.1 Lachnospiraceae bacterium
CGGGATAACGCATTGCCTCCTCGTATTTTTGCCGTAAATGTTCAACCGGGGCATAAGTGTTAGAAAAAGATTGAAAATAGGCGATGTATTTACCACCGTGATATTTTCCGGTATTCTCTAACTGTCTGATGCCATTTTGAAGTTGTTCTGTAATGGAACGACCGGTTGCCGCAAAGTCTCCCGAACCGCCGGCACTGCAAAAAATACATCCTCTGGTGTCCAAGGTGCCATCACGATTGGGACAGGTGCCACCGGAGTCCAGAGCAATCTTATAGATTTTTTCTCCGAAGGTCTGTTTGAGATAATAATCCAGAGAGTAGTAGGGCTTTTCGCCCCAACGCCGTATGGACTGTCTGGAGAGTGAAACCTGCCCCGGTATTTTTATAGCTGATCCCTGCTGCTTTCTGCTCATAGGATTAAATGTGAGCTTTCACTGCCTCGCTGACAACCTGAGCAGCTCTTGGATCGAAAGCTTCCGGAAGAATATGTTCATCGTTTAATTCTTCATCAGATACAAGACCAGCGAGTGCCAATGCAGCGGCGAGTTTCATTTCTTCCGTGATATTCTTTGCACGACCTTCCAGTGCACCTTTGAAGATGCCAGGGAAAGCAACTACATTATTGACCTGATTTGGGAAGTCAGAACGACCGGTACCGACAACGCGGGCACCGGCCTGCTTTGCAAGATCCGGCATGATCTCAGGAACAGGGTTTGCCATTGCAAATAAAATGGCATCCTGGTTCATTGACTGAATCATTTCCGGTGTAACAATACCCGGTGCAGAGACACCGACAAAAATATCAGCACCCTTTAAGGCATCGGCTAATGTTCCGGTCTGTCCGGAAAGATTGGTTACTTCCATCATTTCTTTCTGCATCCAGTTCAGATTTTCGCTCTTTTTCGACAAAATTCCGGAAATGTCACACATGGTTACATTAGGGAAACCATAACGAAGTAACAGCTTTGTGATCGCCACTCCGGCAGAACCTGCACCGTTTACGACAACTTTGCAGTTTTCTTTTTCTTTTCCGACAACTTTTAAGGCATTGATGATACCTGCGAGTACGACAATCGCAGTTCCGTGCTGATCGTCATGAAATACCGGAATATCCAGTGCCTTTTTCAAACGCTCCTCGATTTCAAAACAGCGAGGGGCGGAAATGTCTTCCAGGTTGATACCGCCAAAAGCAGGGGCAATACGGATGACGGTCTCGATGATCTCCTCGGTGTCCTGTGTGTCCAGACAGATAGGAAAAGCATTTACTCCTCCAAATTCTTTGAATAATACCGCTTTTCCTTCCATAACAGGCATTGCCGCTTCCGGACCGATATTTCCGAGACCGAGTACGGCACTTCCATCGGATACGACTGCTACGGTATTAGATTTGATCGTATAGTGGTAAGCAGCTGATTTATCTTTTGCAATGACTTTACAAGGCTCTGCAACACCAGGTGTGTAAGCGATAGCAAGATCTTCTCTTGATTTTACCTGACATTTGGGAGTGGTATCGATCTTACCATTCCATTCTTTATGTAGAGCCAGCGCTTTTTCTGCGTTTGTCATAAGTTCCTCCAATCTGAAACAAATCGTTTCGGTGTGTGATGTTCATTGTATTACGAGTACCATTAATACCCAAATACTAATCATAGCATACCTTTTTTCTTTTCTCAAGGCTGGTAAAAAATACAAAAAAAAGAGATATTTGACACATATCTGACACAAAAATGTTATTTGATGTTTAACAGTTAACAGAAAAAGAACTTTACATCTATTTTGAAATATACTATACTGAATTTGTATGTAAAGTAAAAAGACTTGCATGATATATGGAAGATTCTAGAGATTTAGTTGATTCATACTAGTTTATGTGCAGTCGGGCAGTTTCCTAGGTGTTTAATAGAACAAAGAGATGTCGGCGCAAAGCGTATAGCGCAAGGAACACTTTTCAGAACACAAGCTCAGAAAACAAAACAGTATAGAAAACAACAGATTAGGAAATTTTTTTCAGAAAGGAAGTTTTTATGACAGATTACAGCAAATTATCATTGGTGGAGTTACGATTGGCAGCAAAGAAACTCGGAATTAAAAGTGTGACCAGTTATAAGAAATTGGAATTGCTGGCAAAAGTCAATGAAGTTGCAGCTCAGGTGGAGCAGGAAGGAACTACAGAAGATATGGCGGAAGATTCACAGAAGGAGACAGTGACTCCAGCCGCAACGATGGCAATGCAGACAGCGACTGCTTCTTCGCAGTCAGAATCGCTTTCCCAGGACAATCGCGGAGGATATATGCGTGGCAATCAGGACATGGGACGCATGTCTTATGGTCGTAATCAGGATAATGATCATGGCGGATATTCACGCGGATATAATCACAATACTCAGGATATGGGACGCATGGGTTATCATAATCAGAACAATATGCGTGGCGGATATAATCAGGGTTACAACAATCGTGGTAACCAGGATGGCTATCGTGGTGGATACAGCAGAGACAATCAGGAAGGTTATCGCGGAGGCTATAACCAGAACTATAATCGCGGCAATCAGGATCATTATGATAATCATTCCAATTATCGTTATGACAATCGCAATCAGAATAATTACGATCGCAATCAGGGATATGACAACCGTAATCAGGGATACGATCGTAACCAGAATAATTATGACCGCAATCAGAACTACGACAATCGTAACCAGAATAATTACGATCGCAACCAGAACTATAATAGAAGAAATCCAAATCAGGAGCTTACTCCAACAGAGATCGCAGAATTGGATAGCGGAATCAATCGCGAGGGTATTCTGGAAGTATTACCGGAGGGATATGGTTTTGTACGCTGTGACAACTTCCTACCGGGAGAAAATGATGTTTATGTAGCTCCAATGATGATCCGTAAGTATGGACTTCGTACCGGAGATATTTTGAATGGAAATCTTCGCATCCGTAATCACAATGAGAAGTTTGCGGCAATGTTGTATTTGAAAGAGGTTAATGGAACTCAGCCGGATATGATGATTGACAGACCTAAGTTTGAGCAGCTTACTCCTGTTTTCCCGGATGAGAGAATGCGTTTGGAGACACCGGGATGTCCTGTGTCTATGCGTATGATGGATCTGATCGCTCCGATCGGTAAGGGACAGAGAGGTATGATCGTATCTCAGCCAAAGACCGGTAAGACAACCTTGTTAAAGCAGGTTGCAAAGGCAGTGAAGACGAACCATCCAAAAATGCATTTGCTTGTATTGTTGATCGATGAGCGTCCGGAGGAAGTAACAGATATTAAAGAGTCTATTATGGGACATAATGTAGATGTGATCTACTCTACATTTGATGAACTTCCGGAAAATCATAAGAGAGTTTCTGAGATGGTGATCGAGAGAGCAAAGCGTCTTGTAGAGCAGGGCGAAGAAGTTATGATCCTTTTGGATAGTATTACACGCTTGGCAAGAGCGTACAACCTTACTGTTCAGCCAAGTGGTCGTACACTTTCCGGTGGTTTGGATCCTGCAGCATTACATATGCCAAAGAAATTCTTCGGCGCTGCAAGAAATATTCGTGAGGGCGGAAGCCTTACCATCCTTGCTACCGCATTGGTAGATACCGGAAGCAAGATGGATGATGTAGTATTCGAGGAGTTCAAGGGAACCGGTAACATGGAGTTGGTACTGGATCGTAAACTTTCCGAGAAGAGAGTATTCCCGGCAATCGACCTGCCTCGTTCCAGCACGCGTAGAGATGATCTTCTGCTTACACAGGATGAGGTAGAAGCAAATTATCTGATGAGACGCGCTCTTGGCAGCATCAAGGGAGAGGAAGCAGTGGAACGCATTATCGAAGTATTCCGTAAGACAAAGAGCAATCAGGAATTTATCGATTATGTACGCAAAAACAAAATTGTGTAAAATGCTTGCAATCCATGCTTTTCTGTGTTATACTGAAGAAGTTGTGTTAAAAAATGAGATTCGAAAAGATGCGACTGCTATCTTTTTCGTAATAGGAAAGTAGCTGTAATGATACAGCGGAATGGAGGATAAAGCGATGAGAGAAGGAATTCATCCAGACTACTATCAGGCTAAGGTTGTATGCAACTGTGGAAATGAATTTGTGACTGGTTCTACAAAGGAGGAAATCCATGTAGAAATCTGCTCCAAGTGTCATTCATTCTATACAGGTCAGCAGAAGGCTGTTAAGGCTCGTGGTGCTATCGATAAGTTCAACCGTCGTTATGGCATTCAGGCAAACTAGTGAAATAATTGGCTGGGCATACCAGCCTTATAAATGGTCACAATATCCGCATAAGTGGGTGTTGTGACCATTTGTGTTATAAAGATTCGAGTGTCGAAACACTCTTTTCGATGCTTTGATCTGTCAAAACAAAGATAATATTACAACGATCGTTGCATGTGCAAACATGTAGATAGAGGAAATGAGGAAAGTATGAAGTCATCTGGAATTGGAGGACAGGCGGTATTGGAAGGCGTAATGATGCGCAACAAATCCAAGTACGCTGTTGCTGTGAGAAAACCTGACGGAACCATAGAGGTGAACACCGAGACATGCAAAAGCGAAGCAGACCGTAAGCTGTTTTTTCGCTTGCCATTGGTTCGTGGTGTGGTAGCGTTTGTGGATTCACTCGTACTGGGAATGAAGACATTGACCTATTCGGCAAGTTTTTATGAGGATGAGGAAACACAGCAGGATAAACAGGAAAAAACAAAAGATAAGAAGAAAAAGGTTTCTTCGGAAGAGCAGGAGAAACTCGCTAAGGAAGCGGAAAAGGCGGAGAAGAAAGAGCAGATTGAAATGGCATTGACTGTGCTGTTGTCAGTTGTCTTGGCTCTGGCGGTGTTTGTTGCATTACCGTTTGGTCTGTCGCTGCTTTTGAAGGAACATATACAGTCACAGGCTGTTTTGGCATTGATCGAAGGTATTATTCGTATTGCATTGTTTATGGGATATATCTATGCAATCTCCTTTATGCAGGATATTCGTCGTGTATTCATGTATCATGGAGCTGAACATAAGGCGATCAACTGTGTGGAAATGGGAGAAGACCTGACGGTCGAAAATGTAAGAAAGCAGTCCAGACATCATAAGAGATGCGGAACAAGCTTTTTGTTCATCGTCATGTTGATCAGTATTGTGTTCTTTATGTTCCTGCATTTTGATAATGTATGGCTTCGTCTGGTAAGCCGTCTGCTGTTGGTACCGGTTGTAGCAGGTATTTCCTACGAATTTATTCGATTAGCAGGAAATAGCGATAATAAGGTCGTAGATCTCTTGAGCAAACCGGGAATGTATCTGCAAAAATTGACGACCAGAGAGCCGGATGACAGTATGATCGAAGTGGCGATCGCATCTGTGGAGGCTGTCTTTGACTGGAGAGAATATCAGAGCCGTTTGGTAGCCGTGCGCAAGAGTGCAAAGCGCAAAAAAGTGGCAAAGGAAATGATGGAAGCAGGCATGACTGCACCAATTCCAAAAGTGGACGCTAAGGCAAAGAAGAAAATGACACGCAGTGAGATGGCGAAAGAACTGCAAAAGAGAGAGGAAGAACACAAGCAGCGTGTTCATCAGCGTGATCTGCAGCTTGCCGAGAGCACACGCCGTGAAAAAGAAATGCAGCGCATGATGGACGAAGTGTCCAAACGAAAAGCAGAGCGTGAGGCGTTGGCGAAAGCAAAAGAGGAAGAGCAGGAGGATGAACTGCAGGGATTGGACCGCTTCTTTGATGAAAACAAAGAGGGAAAAGAGAATGCAAAGTCGGTGGATGATACCGATGAGTAGCCGATAGATGCAGAAATGAGGATTCCTATGAATGGACAAAATGATAGGACAGAAGGTTTGTCTTTGAAGTCGCATTTAGATAAAGCGGTAAAGGTGCTGTCACAGGCAGAAGTACCGGATGCATCGATTGATGCGTGGTATCTGTTGTCGTATGTTACCGGTTATTCAAGAGCGGGTTATCTGCTTCATGAGAATGATGAGATGTCCGAGAGACAGGCAGAGCAGTTTCACAAGCTTGTAGATCAGAGAGCGGATCGGATCCCGTTACAGTATTTGACGGGAGAACAGGAATTTATGGGGCTGTCTTTTACCGTGAATGACTCCGTTTTGATTCCCAGACAGGATACAGAGAGCCTGGTGGAATACGCACTACCCTATACAAAAGGGAAAAAAGTGTTGGATGTATGTACCGGATCAGGTTGTATTGCGATCTCGATCGCAATGCTTGGAGAGCCGGAACAGGTAGATGCACTTGATCTGTCTGAGGCAGCACTGCAAACAGCAAAGGGAAATGCCGAACACCTGGGGGCATCGGTCAACTTTTTTCGGAGTGACTTGCTGGAACAGGTGAAAGATAAGTATGATGTGATCGTATCGAATCCACCATACATTCCGCCAACGGTCATACAGGGACTTATGCCGGAGGTTAAGGAACATGAACCGCTTATGGCTCTGGATGGCGGTGATGATGGTCTGGTGTTTTATCGTAGACTGGCGCAGGAGGCAAAAAAATATTTACTGCCCGAAGGAATGTTGTTTATGGAGATCGGCTGCGAACAGGGAAAGCAGGTAAAGGCATTGTTTGAAGAGGCAGGATTTGGTAAGGTACAGGTATTGCCGGATCTGACAGGCAAAGACCGAGTTGTATGGGTCTGTGGTTGAGCACACTTGACACAGATACCGTGATACAAAGAAATGTGTGCAGAAATGAGGTTTTATGTTTGACAAGTTAGAAGATTTAGTAAGAAGATTGGAAGAATTGAACATTGAATTGACAGATCCGGATGTTATCAGCAACCAGGACAAATATCGTCAGTTGATGAAAGAGCAGAATGAGTTGACACCAATCGTGGAAAAATACCAGGAATACCGTGCTGCAAAAGACGGTGTGGAAGACAGCCTGGCAATTTTAGATGAGGAAAACGATGAGGAAATGCGTGAACTTGCCAAGGAAGAGCTTGCAGAGTGCAAGGCGAAAGTAGAGTCTTGCGAACAGGAATTAAAGATCTTGATGCTTCCAAAGGATCCAAACGATGATAAAAATGTAATCGTGGAGATTCGTGGTGGTGCCGGTGGTGATGAGGCAGCATTGTTTGCGGCAGATCTGTTCCGTATGTACTCTAAATTTGCGGAGGCAAATCGCTGGAAAGTCGAAGTGATGAGTGCAAATGAAAACGGAATCGGTGGATTTAAGGAAATCGTATTCATGGTACTCGGTCAGGGCGCATATTCTAAGTTAAAATACGAAAGCGGCGTACACCGTGTACAGAGAATCCCGGCAACAGAATCCGGTGGTCGTATTCATACTTCTACTGCTACTGTAGCGATCATGCCGGAAGTGGAAGATGTAGAGGTGTATGTAGACCCGAACGATTGCAAGATCGATGTATACCGTGCATCCGGTAACGGTGGACAGTGTGTCAACACAACGGACTCTGCGGTGCGTATTACTCATATTCCAACCGGAATCGTAGTGACCTGCCAGGACGAAAAGTCACAGTTAAAAAACAAAGATAAGGCGATGAAAGTTCTTCGTTCCCGTATTTACGACATGGAGCAGGAGAAAGCCAACAGTGAGCAGGCAGCGGAGAGACGAAGCCAGATCGGTAGTGGTGACCGTTCAGAGAAGATCCGCACTTATAATTTCCCACAGGGTCGTGTGACAGACCACAGAATTAAGTACACGAGCCATCGTTTGAATGAGATCTTAGATGGAGATATTAATGAATTGCTGCAGAACATTATTGCGGCAGATCAGACAGCAAAACTTGCAAAGTTAAATGAAAGTGCATAGAAAGAGGCATTGTGAAATGTTTTGCAAGGATATGGTTGTTGGATCATTGCAAAAGAGAAAGGAACAGGGGAAGTGTTTATGAAAAAAAAGATTGGCGTGGTAACGGACAGTCATAGCAGCATTACGAAGACAGAGGCAGAGAGATTGGGGATTCGTGTATTGCCGATGCCGTTTTATTGCGGGGAAGAATGTTATTATGAAGATGTTACGATCAGCAGAGCAGAGTTCTTTGAACGATTAAAAGCAGGAGAAGCGTTTACCACTTCCCAGCCATCGCCGGAGACGGTTATGGAATACTGGAATGAAGCGTTGGAGGAATATGAGAAGATCCTGTATATTCCGATCAGCAGCGGTCTGAGCGGATCGTGTCAAACGGCTACAGTCATGGCGGAAGAAGATGTTTACAAAGACCGCGTGTTTGTAGTTGACAATGGAAGAGTTTCCACGCCGATGCATCGAACAGTCTTAGACGCACTGGAGATGATCGAGGAGGGATATGAGGCTGAAGATATTAAGTATTCTCTGGAGCAGGCGAGAGATAAAATGGTGATCTATATTGGGGTTCAGACATTAGAAAACCTGAAACGGGGCGGAAGGATCTCTCCTGCGACGGCAGCGTTAGGAAATATGTTGAACATCCGTCCGGTCTTAAAGTTTGATGTCGGAACTTTGGACACCTTCAAAAAATGTCGTGGTATTGCCAAGGCAAAGAAAACAATGATCGAGGCAATGCACCATGATCTGGAAACGGTTTTCAAAGAATGGTATGATAAAGGGGAAGTGTATTTGCTGGCAGCATCCAGCGCTGATCCGGAGACAACGGCAGAATGGGTACAGGAGATCAAAGAGGCATTTCCGGGAATGGAAGTCATGTGTGATGAACTCTCTCTTGGAGTTTCCTGCCACATTGGTCCGGGAGGACTTGGGATCGGATGCTCTTGCAGACCGAAGAGACAGAAGAAGGCGTAGTACAGGGACGCACGGGAAATCGTGCGCAGATATGAGGTGGATTATGAAAAAAAGTAAAAACAGTTGGGGAAAGAAATTAATCGCAGTGGCAGCAGCTGTTACGGTGGCAGTCAGCAGCTTGGGAATACAAGCGGTATGGCAGCCACAGACAGCACAGGCAGCTGTAAAACTGACCGGAAAAACAAAAAAGACGGCGTATGCCAAGACTTTTTATGGGAAGCACGGAAAGCTGCAGGTAAAAGGGACCAAACTGGTAGACAAAAAAGGAAAAGCAGTGCAGTTAAAGGGAGTCTCCAGTCATGGAATCAACTGGGATGTAGGGCAGCCTTTTGTGAATGAAAAGGCAATGCAGAATCTTCGTGATGAATGGGGTGTCAACTGCTTTCGTGTAGCAATGTATACCGAGGATTACAATGGATATTGTGTGACGGATGCGGCAAGTCGCAAAAAATTACTGCAGACGATCGACACAGCGGTCAAGGCAGGAAAAAAGCTGGGAATGTATGTGATCATTGACTGGCATATCTTGAACGATGGCAATCCGAATAAAAACAAAAAACAGGCAAAAGCCTTTTTTAAGAAGGTAGCATCCAAATACAAAAATCAAGGTCATGTGTTGTATGAGATCTGTAATGAACCAAATGGATCAACAACATGGAAGGACATACGAAGCTACGCTTCTTCGGTCATTAAGGTGATCCGCAAGTACAGCAAAAAGTCGATCGTTATTGTCGGTACGCCAACTTGGAGCCAGGATGTCGATGTGGCTTCGGCAAAACCGCTTACCCGTTATAAAAATATCATGTATGCGTTTCATTTTTATGCGGCAACGCATCAGGATTACAACCGCCAAAAAGTTCAGACGGCGATCGATAACGGACTTCCGGTGTTTTGTTCTGAATTTAGTGCCAGCGAAGCAAGTGGAGATGGTAACTATGACTTTGCATCAGCGCGCCGCTGGATGAAGCTAATGGACAAAAATAAGATCAGTTATTGCTGTTGGAGTTTGAGCAACAAGGCGGAGGCGTGTTCATTGTTGAAAGCCTCCTGCAAAAAGACGAGCAGATTTACGACAGCAGACCTTTCTAAGATGGGTCGCTGGCTGGTAAAGATGTATCGTAAAAAATAAAGATTGAGGATGATGTCATGATTAGTAGCAACAGCAATCCACAGATCAAGCAGTTGATCAAGCTGCAAAATAAGAGCCGTTACCGCAAACAGGAGGGCTTGTTCCTCGTGGAGGGCAGTAAGCTGGTAGCAGAGGCGGCAGTGCATGGCTGTCTGCAAAAGATCTATCTGATGGAAAGCAGAGAGGGAAGAGAGGAGGAGCGTGTCAAACCGCTTCTTGAACAGTATCCGTATGAGATCGTGTCAGATGAAGTGTTTCTGCAGATCTCCGATACGATCACACCGCAGGGAGTGATCGGACTGGTAACCATGCCAAAATATTCCTGGGAATCGTTATTGGAGGGAGAACGAAAACAGTTTGTCGTGTTGGATGATCTGCGAGATCCCGGTAATTTAGGAACGATCATGAGGACGGCAGAAGGTGCCGGGATGTCCGGGGTGATCTTAAGCAAAGAAAGCGTGGATCTATTTAATCCGAAGGTGGTTCGCTCGACAATGGGTTCTATCTTCCGTGTGCCATATTACTATAGCGATGATCTTGTACAGGTTTTGCAGCAGCTTAAGGAACAGGGGATTACGCTATATGCAACAGCAATGGAAGGCAGTGTCGTGTATGATCAGCCGGATTATACGACCGGGGCAGCAGTTATCATAGGCAATGAGGCAAACGGTGTGTCGGATAAAGTGTTTGCACAGGTAGATAAGAGGATACGGATTCCGATGGAGGGACAGTTAGAATCCTTAAATGCAGCGGTGTCTTGTGCGATCGTCACTTACGAAATGGCAAGGCAGAGACGAAATTCTCTTTTGGATTGAGTTGAAAAAAAAGAATAAATAGTCTATAATGCTGACAATCAGGAAGGAGGAGCAATCTATGGATCCATTATATTGGTTGATCTTATTAGCAGTTTTTTTGGTGATCGAGATCATCACGCTGGGGTTGACAACGATATGGATGGCAGCAGGAGCGCTGGTTGGATTTTTGGCGGCAATACTGCATGCGCCATTGTGGAGTCAGATCGTTCTTTTTTTGGTCGTTTCCATTATACTGATCGTGTTTACCAGACCGGTTGCGGAGCGTTATTTTAACAGAAGCAGAGTCAAGACGAATGTTGGTGGAATTGTTGGAAAAGAGGGAAAAGTAACAGAACAGATCGACAATTTCAATGAGACAGGTACCGTATTGATCAACGGTGTGGAATGGATGGCACGAAATGAGAAAGATGAGACATTGATCAATGCCGGAGCGCGAGTCGTTGTTCGGCGTGTAGAAGGTGTCCGTCTGTATGTGGAAGAAGTCATCAAATAGAAGTATCATGTTGTAAATGAATCAGGTGTTCGTGCGGTTGATCCTAAAGTTTCATATAGGAAAACGGCACAGAATGGAGGGAGAATATGCTATATTTAATTGGACTTTTAGTGATCGTAGTGATCGTTCTGGTATCTTGTGTCAACATTGTACCACAGGCGAGAGCGTATGTTGTGGAACGACTTGGAGGCTATCAGACAACTTGGGAGGTAGGTATTCATTTTAAGATGCCATTTATTGACCGTGTAGCGAGAAGAGTCACCTTGAAAGAGCAGGTAGCAGATTTTCCGCCACAGCCGGTTATTACGAAAGATAATGTTACGATGCGGATCGATACGGTAATTTTTTATCAGATCACTGATCCGAAATTGTATGCATATGGTGTAGATAATCCGATCATGGCGATCGAAAATCTGTCGGCAACGACACTGCGAAATATCATCGGTGATCTGGAACTGGATGAGACATTGACATCCCGCGAGACGATCAATACGAAGATGAGAGCTTCGCTGGACACAGCCACAGATCCTTGGGGAATCAAGGTCAACCGTGTAGAGTTGAAAAATATTATTCCGCCTTCTGAGATCCAGGATGCGATGGAGCGTCAGATGAAGGCAGAGCGAGAGAAGAGAGAATCCATTCTTCGATCACAGGGAGAAAAAGAATCTGCGATCCTTGTGGCACAGGGTAAGAAGGAAGCAGCTATTTTGGATGCAGAGGCAGAGAAACAGGCAGCAATCTTACGCGCCGAGGCAAAGAAAGAAGCGATGATCCGGGAAGCAGAGGGTCAGGCTGAGGCGATCAAGACGGTACAGCAGGCAAATGCGGATGGTATCCGTATGTTGAACGAAGCATCGGCAAGCAAAGAAGTATTGCAGTTAAAGAGCTTGGAAGCATTTGGCAAAGCGGCAGATGGCAAGGCAACCAAGATCATCATTCCTTCCGAGATTCAGGGAATGGCAGGTCTTGTGAAATCCGTGTCAGAGGTAATAAAGGAATAAGAAATTGCAGATCGTACCGTTTACGGGGAAAGAGAATAAAAATTTTGCCTCAAGGGATCCGATTGGGTCCCTTGAATCTCTTTGTAGAGCAGTAGATCAAAAGAGACAGAAAACGAAAGAAAGGAATGGTGATCCAAATGGGTATGGATTTGAAAGGAAGACATTTTTTAACATTAAAGGATTTTTCAAAGGAGGAGATCGAATATTTATTGGATCTTTCCGCTGATCTGAAAGAGAAAAAGAAAAAAGGCGTGCCGGTGAATCATTACATTGGCAAAAATGTAGCGTTGATCTTTGAAAAGACGAGTACAAGAACCCGTTGCTCTTTTGAGGTGGCAGCGCATGATATGGGAATGGGTGTTACCTACCTTGATCCACAGGGATCTCAGATCTGCAAAAAGGAGAGCATTGCTGATACGGCAAGAGTTCTTGGAAGAATGTTTGATGGTATTGAATATCGTGGATTTGAGCAGAGCATTGTAGAAGAACTTGCAAAAAATGCCGGTGTTCCGGTATGGAACGGTTTGACAAACGAGTATCATCCGACACAGATGTTGGCAGATCTTTTGACGATCAGAGAGCATCTTGGCCACTTAGAGGGCGTGAAACTGGTTTATATGGGAGATGCCAGATATAACATGGGTAACTCGCTGATGATCGCTTGTGCCAAAATGGGTATGCATTTTACGGCATGTACTTCTAAGGAATATTTCCCAAATGAGGAACTTGTACAGCAGTGCCAGGAATACGCGAAGGAATCCGGTGGATCTATTACTTTGACGGAAGATGTTAAGTCCGGTACCAGCGGTGCTGATGTGATCTATACAGATGTCTGGGTATCTATGGGTGAGCCGGATGAGGTTTGGAAAGAGAGAATTGAAGTATTATCTCCTTATCAGGTCAATAAGGCAGTCATGGACAATGCCGGTGAAAATGCTTTGTTTATGCATTGTCTTCCAGCGTTCCATGATCTTAAGACAAAGATTGGTAAAGAGGTCTATGAGAAATTTGGCATGAAGGAATTGGAAGTGACAGATGAAGTGTTTGAATCAGCACAGTCTGTTGTATTTGATGAAGCAGAAAATCGTATGCATACGATCAAGGCAGTTATGGTTGCAACATTGGGTGAGGCATAAGAGCAATGAAAGCAAAGATACTGAAACTATTACAGGAAGCATCGGATCGGTATATTTCCGGTCAATCGCTGTGTGAAACGCTTGGCGTGACCAGACAGGCGGTGTGGAAAAATATTGGACAGCTCAAAGAAATGGGATATGAGATCGTCTCGGTATCCGGCAAAGGATATCGTCTCGTTAGTACGCCGGATCGCTTGTATGCTCCGGAAATACAGAGTTTCCTGCCGGAAGACGGTTTCTGTCAGAAGGTAGAATGTCATGATGAGATTGATTCGACCAATCTTCGAGCAAAACAGCTGGCAGAGCTTGGCGAGCCGGAGGGAATGTTGGTAGTCGCAGACAAGCAGACAGCCGGCAGAGGCAGAAGAGGAAGAGGCTGGACTTCGGAGGCGGGAGTAGGCATTTATATGTCGTATATTTTGCGCCCATCCCTGCCACCGTCTAAGGTGTCCGGTGTGACGCTTGTGACGGCACTTGCAATGTGTCAGGCGATTTCACAGGTGTGCGGTGTGCAGCCTCTGATCAAATGGCCAAACGATGTCATTCTGGATGGCAAAAAGGTGTGCGGGATCTTGACGGAGATGAGTTCTGAGATCCAGTATGTTCATTATGCCGTGACAGGGATCGGGGTCAACGCCAATCAGACAGAGTTTGCGGAGGATATCAGAGAGCATGCGACTTCCATTTATCTGCAGACGGGAAAGAGAGTGCCAAGGGCAGAATTGACCGCAGCATTTGCAAAGAGTTTTGGTGAGTATTATGCGGTGTTCGAGCGTGATGGCAATCTGCGGTCACTGGTCGAAGAGTACGATCATATTTTGGCAAACCGTGATAAAGAGGTGTTGGTATATCACGGCATGGTGGAAGATGCAAAACCGGAAGATATTGCAAGAGGCATCGCGCGGGGAATCAATGAGGACGGTTCTCTGTTGGTGGAAATAGACGGAACACTGCAGGCGGTAAGGTCTGGAGAAGTATCAATAAGAGGAGTAAACGGATATGTCGAGTAGAGAACCAATGGTGTTATGTGCAGCCAATGCGTATGAGGAAAAGTTTTATCTCAACGAGGCATTTAGTGCATTACCGGAGACGGTCAAACAGGAATTGCAGGTTATGTGCGTATTGTATACGGCGGATGTCGGCGGAATTTTGACGATGCAGTTTGACGAACAGGGCAATCTGTTGTTTCATGTGACAGCAGAAGAGGATGATTTTCTGTTTGATGAGATTGGCAGCGTTTTGAAGATCAAGCAGTACCAGATGGAAAAACGCGAGCTGCTAGAGTCATTGGAACTGTATTATAGGGCGAAATTTTTGGGGGAAGACATTCAGGATGAATTAGGCTAGACGAAATGAGGTCAGTCGAAATAAACGGTAGAGCCATGCGGAAAAGATGGTCTCGGAATGGAGGAAGAATATGCTGCTGGCAGTAGATGTAGGAAATACGGATATTACATTTGGATTATTTCAGGAAAGGGAGCTTATCACCCGGTTTCGCGTGACGGTCAAACCACCGCGCAGTTCGGATGAATATGGAGAGTTGATCTGTGCGATCCTGGTGCAGAAGGGATATTCTCCGGATGATGTGGAGAATGTGATCATTGCTTCTGTAGTTCCAAAGATCATGTATTCGTTTACAAGCGGAATTATCAAATATCTGCATTGTCATCCGCTTGTGGTTGGTGCGGGTACAAAGACAGGGATCCGTATTGAGACGGCAAATCCAAAGGAGATCGGACCGGATCGTATTGTGGATGCTGTCAGTGCGTATGAGCAGTATGGCGGACCGATCATTGTGGTAGACTATGGAACAGCGACAACCTATGATCTTGTTACCGAAGATGGGGCGTTCTTAGGTGGTGTCATCAGTCCGGGTATCCGAATCTCTGCGAACGCTTTGTGGAACAATACCGCAAATCTTCCGGAGATCGAGATTAAATCGCCACAGAAGATCGTTGCCAAAGATACCGTTACGGCAATGCAGGCGGGACTGTTTTATGGAACGATCGGACAGTCCGAGTATATTATCCGCAATATGAAGCAGGAGTTTGGCACGGATGATGTCAAGGTCGTAGCAACCGGTGGACTTGGTAAGATTATTGCAGAAAATACAGATGAGATACAGATGTATGACAGTGATCTGACACTGCGTGGTCTGGAACTGATCTATGAAAAGCAGAAAAAATAGAGAACAGCCATTCGGATAAGTGGATTCGGACAGCGGTAAGTTGTCCGCTGCGCATGGCTGGCATGACGGAATGGTGGATTATGAATGGTTTTGTAATTGGAAATGTACAGATTCCGGGCAATTTAATATTAGGACCTATGGCAGGTGTTACGGACCTGCCATTTCGTGTATTATGCAAGGAGCAGGGGGCAGATCTTGTTTATACCGAGATGATCAGTGCCAAGGGGATCTATTATCACAATAAAAATACAGAGAAACTTTGGGAGATTGATGAGCGAGAACATCCGGTGGCATTGCAGCTCTTTGGCTCGGATCCGTCTCTGATGGCGGAGATGGCGAAGCAGATCGAGCATCGTAATTTTGATCTGTTAGATATCAATATGGGCTGTCCGGTCCCAAAGGTGGTGAATAACGGAGAAGGGTCTGCGCTGATGAAAGATCCCAGACTGGCGGGAAGGATCATCAAAGAGATTTCTTCTGCGATCCAAAAGCCGGTCACCGTCAAATTTCGCAAAGGTTTTACAGATGACACGGTCAATGCGGTAGAATTTGCCAAGATCGCAGAGGAAAATGGTGCGGCAGCACTGGCGGTGCATGGAAGAACGAGAGAGCAGTATTATGGCGGAGAGGCAGATTGGGAGATCATTGCTAAGGTGAAAGAGGCGGTGCAGATCCCGGTCATTGCGAGCGGTGATATTTTCAGTGTGGAAGATGCATTGGCGTGTCAGGAAATGACGGGATGCGATGGCTTGATGTTAGCGAGGGGAGTTCGCGGTAATCCCTGGCTGTTTGCACAGATCAAACAGGGATTTGCCCAGAAGGAACGAGGGGAGCAGATCACGGTCGTCAAACCGGAGCTTTCAGAAGTGTTAGATATGATCCTGCGTCATGGAAAGATGCAGGTGGAATACAAGGGAGAGACGATGGGAATGAGGGAAATGCGTAAGCATGTTGCCTGGTATACGACCGGGTATCCACATTCTGCCTCAATTCGCAGGGAGGCAAATTTCCTGGAAACTTATGAGGATCTGGAACGACTGTGCGACAAGCTTCGCGGTCATTAAATAAAAAGGCAGTGGAAATGACTGTTTAATGGTCATTTCCACTGCCTTTTGGGTTGTTATATTGTTTTGCTCTTATGATTCAGATTTTTCTGCGTAGATTTTTTTGTAAACTTCATCGATCTGCGCCTCATCCAATTTCTTGTCCAAGAAAAATTCTACAGCGTACAATGCCTGTGCCACTAGCATTTCCAGACCATTGACTCCGATCATGCCAAGGCTCTTTGCCTGACTGATCAATTTTGTCTCAAGTGGGTTGTAGATCACATCTGCCACTGCCTCACATTTTGGGAAGCGTGTCAAATCGACCGGGCTGGCATCACTCTTTGGAAACATACCAACCGGGCTTGTGTTAGCGATAAACTGAGCGTCTGTATGTTTCTCAAAACACTCTTCGTAAGTGATCGCATTTTCCGTCTTAATAATATCAACAATAACGACTTCGCTGGCACCGAGTTTCTTCAGGACGGCAACGACTGCTTTGGATGCACCACCATCGCCTAATACCACACATTTTTTGCCTTCCACCTGAATGTTATGTTTTTTGAGCATATATAAGAAACCGGAAAAATCGGTATTGTGTCCCTCTAATTTACCGTTCTTATTCACAATCGTGTTGACTGCACCGATCGCTTTAGCGTTATCATCCATAGAATCCAGATAAGGGATTACCGCCTGTTTATAAGGAATGGTTACATTGATCGCATCAAATGCATGTTCCTCCATAAAAGTTGTAAATTCTTCCTTTGTCACAGGGCACAGATCATAAGTGTAGTCTGCAAGCATTTCATGAATATCTTTTGAATAGCTGTGTCCCAATTTTTCTCCAATCAATCCGTAATTCATAAGTCCATGAATCCTCCATTTCTTTCAGTATTTGAAAATATTTTACTCCATCGGCAAAGTTTTGGCAAATACTTGCAAACAAATACAAAATATAATATACTTTATGTTTGGTATGTTAGAAATGCAATTTGGAAAACATAAAGATTGGAAATGGAGGAAAACAAGGTTATGAGTAAAAAGCCGGTTGTTTTGATGGTACTTGATGGATATGGTTTGAACGAAAAGACAGAGGGAAATGCCATTGCGCAGGCAAATACACCTGTAATGGACAAGCTGATGGCAGAATGTCCATTTAAGCCGGGCAATGCCAGCGGTTTAGCAGTAGGTCTTCCGGATGGCCAGATGGGTAACTCAGAAGTAGGTCATATGAATATTGGTGCCGGACGCATCATTTATCAGGACTTAACACGCATTACCAAGGCGATCGAAGATGGCGATTTCTATGAAAATAAAGTATTGCTGCAGGCAGTGGAAAATGTCAAGAAAAATGGTTCCGACCTGCATTTGTTTGGTTTGTTGTCAGATGGTGGTGTGCACAGCCACAACAGCCATTTGTATGCATTGTTAGAGCTCGCTAAGAAGCAGGGTGTTTCTAATGTATATGTACATTGCTTCTTAGATGGTAGAGATACACCACCGGCATCCGGAAAAGATTTTGTTGCCGAGTTGCAGCAGAAGATGGATGAGATCGGTGTGGGAAGCATCGCCAGTGTACACGGCCGTTATTATGCAATGGATCGCGATAACAACTGGGATCGTGTTGAGAAGTCCTACAAAGCATTGGTTGAGGGCGTAGGCAATAAGGCAGAGGATGCCGTACAGGCAGTTGCAGACTCTTACGCACAGGATGTTACGGATGAGTTTGTTGTACCAACCGTGATCGAGAAAGATGGTAAGCCGGTTGCTACGATCAAGGAAAATGATTCCGTGATCTTCTTTAACTTCCGTCCTGACCGTGCTCGTGAAATTACTCGTACTTTCTGTGATGAGTCATTTGACCACTTTGACCGTGCAAATGGATTTATGAAACTGACATTTGTCTGCTTCAAGGATTACGATGAGACGATCAGCAACAAATTGATCGCTTTCGAGAAAGAAAACATTGTCAATACATTTGGTGAGTTTTTGGCAGCAAACGGAAAGAAGCAGCTTCGTCTGGCAGAGACAGAGAAATATGCACATGTTACTTTCTTCTTCAATGGTGGTGTAGAAGAGCCAAATAAGGACGAGGAGAGATCTTTGGTAAAATCTCCTGCAGTTGCAACTTATGATCTTCAGCCGGAGATGAGCGCACCGGAAGTTGGAGAGCGTTTGGATGCTGCGATCACTTCTGAGAAATATGATGTGATCGTGATCAACTTTGCAAATCCGGACATGGTAGGTCATACCGGTGTGATCCCTGCTGCGATCAAAGCGGTAGAGCGTATTGATCAGTGCGTCGGTGCTGCCGTAGAAGCGATCAAAAAGGTAGACGGT
>JALEPA010000025.1 GCA_022766515.1 Lachnospiraceae bacterium
TGTTTGATATCATTTTCATCAGTCAGTGTGACATAGGTCTGTGGCAACATTGTGACTTCCGCACTTGCCATTGCGATATTTTCTGCCTCTAATGCCTCTCTGACTGCGCTAAAATCAGCAGGATCTGTTGTGATCTCATAGGAATCCTCTTCCTCAGCGAAATCTTCTGCTCCGGCATCCAGTGCCGCCATCATCAGATCGTCTGCATCCATTTCACACTCTTCTTTGTCGATGATGATCTGTCCTTTCTCATCGAACATATAAGATACACAACCCTGTGTACCAACGCTGCCGCTTCCTTTTGTAAACGCATTTCGCACATTACTTGCGGTACGGTTTTTATTATCTGTCAATGCCTTTACGATGATCGCAGTACCATTAGGACCATATCCCTCATAAGTAACCTCTTCGTAATTTACGGCATCAATATTTCCTGCTGCCTTCTTGATACCACGCTCGATCGTATCATTTGGCATATTATTTGCCTTTGCCTTAGCGATCACATCGCGAAGCTTACCATTGTTATCCGGATCCGGACCACCCTCTTTTACTGCTACGGCAATCTCACGACCAATGACCGTAAAGATTTTTCCCTTAGCTGCATCATTTTTCTCCTTCTTATGTTTAATGTTTGAAAATTTTGAATGTCCTGACATTGTTCTACCTCTTTCTACGGTTGTAATTTGTCTCCTTATCTGATCAAATCGTCAAAAAATCTTCTGACATCTTGATCTTTTGTCCATAGATCCCGCCATCTACAAACACCAATATCATATTTTAACACGATTTTTGCTTACTGTCTATCCTCACGAACAAGTTCTGCGATCCGCATCTGCACTCCCGGAACTTCTCCCACCGAACGGATTGCACACATCACTGTATCATCTCCTGCGATGGTGCCGGCAACTCCCGCGATCTCCAGCTTATCGATTGCTGCGGCAACTGCCATCGCCATCCCGGAAATTGTCTTGATGACCAATAAGTTTTCCGCCTGTTCCATCGACAAAAGTCCATCCTGCAAAACGCGTACATATTTGTCGTACATATGCGTCTCTTCCTGCAAAAGGGTATATTTTTGCCGCGTCCCATCACCGATCGGCACTTTCGTAAGTTTCAATTCCCGAATATCCCTTGAAATCGTTGCCTGCGTCACAGAATACCCTGCCGAAAGTAACCGCTCCGCCAATTCTTCCTGCGTCTCGATCTCATACTTACCGATCAGTTCGATGATCTTCAACCTTCGTTCCAGTTTCATTGTCCGTCATTCCTTTCCCTAAGATGTCCATATGTTGTGAAAGTTCTTTCTTTTTGGAAAGCCCTTTGTGCTGCCAACTGCTGTCGAATTTCGCACTTTTTAGTTGCCATTGAGCTTTTGACGCATTTTTTCATAAAAACTTAAGCCCGATAACTTGATAAATTCTGTCGTGGCATGCGGTACCTGCAAGACCAATCTGTCTCCTGTCCGAAGCGTTCCCACATTTCGTCCATCTGCAGAAAGCACTGCCAGATCTTCTCCTGCCTCTTTCGTCTGACCGATCTCCAAAGTGATCTGATCCTTGGCATCCAACAATAGGCTTCGTTTATTCAGAGAATGTGCACAGATCGGTGTCACGACAGTCGCATGAATGCCCGGCACTAAGACCGGTCCCCCGGCAGACAGATTGTAGCCCGTCGAACCCGTCGGCGTTGCCACGATCAATCCATCCGCACGATACACATCGATCAACTCATCCCCCTGATATACCTTGACGGTGATCAAACGACATTCTCCCTGTTTGGTAATGACCATATCGTTCATGGCATAGCAGGAAGATCGGCTGTCTTCTCCCTTAAATTTATGGATCTCCTTGAGCATAATGCGACGCTCGGTCGTATAGTCGTCCTGCAAAAGCCGCTTCAATGCCTCTTCCAGATTTTGGCACTCCACTTCCGTCAAAAAGCCTAATGTTCCGGTATTCACACCAAGGATCGGCACATCACAATGTACCAGATCGATCGCTGCCTGTATGACCGTGCCATCGCCTCCTAACACGATGGCACATTCTATCTCAGAAGGAATAGCTTTCGCAGAGGTAAAATGTCTGATCCCGTTATTCTCTTCGAGCCTGTTATCCAGTACGACACAAGTCGCTCCGTGTTCATTCAAAAACTGTACCGCGCGCAGTGCGATCTGCGCATTGGCATGTTTATCACTGTTGGTAATAATGCAAAAATGCTTCATGTTGACTGCTAA
>JALEPA010000038.1 GCA_022766515.1 Lachnospiraceae bacterium
TATTTTTCCATCCTCAATAAAGGAATAGGGAATATAATCTCCCTCAAAATATCCACCTGTCACCCAGTCTTCAAAATCGAAGAAGAATGTTTTCTTTGTTAAATCGTTTAAAGCGTGTCGCAGTGTATCGTCACGCATGTACTTGCTTACCAATTCCATGTTTTAACCCTCCTCTTTTACTCTGTAAAGCGGACATTCGCAATCCGCCTGTCCGCCTCTTTCAAATTTGACTTCTCGATTCCTTTTATTAACATTTTGAACCTGTTGGTTCTCTTTTGTAACACCAAAATCCCAAAAAATCCTTTGTCCACCTTCTTTTCCGATGATGGAATTGTATTTTTCAATGATTGAGTCCAATGTATGATTCGTATAGGAAGTGGATAAAGTTTCCAATGCCTTAATAATCATCTGTTGTTCATCATTTTTAATATTTGTATTTTTAAGTTTATATGTTGATAAAATAGAATATCCACCATTTTTTCCATTATCCGAATAAATAGGTATGCCACAAGACGCAATATTCACCATATCGCGCTGAATCGTCCGAACCGATACATCATATTTTTCAGCTAGAGTTTTCGCTGAAACCTTATCATGATCGAATAGATAAATAATAATTCCAAGTATTCTATCAATTTTCATTTCTATTACCTAAAATGAAGCAATCTCCTTTTGATCGTAAAATCTAAGAAAACCACAACAAATTATCCTTTCTAAAAAAATAAATGTATAACGATTTTATCGCATATTAAGTCGTGTAACAACAGTATTTTGAAAGCAATGCTACTCTGTGATCTATTTTTTATCTACAAGGTAGAATTTTCATGCAGTTTCTTTGTTGTCCTTCTACCCCACAACCTTTTCTCAACCTCACAGGATAGATTTTTCAAAATTTTTTTCTTCTTTTTTCTATCCTAAAAGCTACCATTAGACCTATAGGGTAGAACTTTTCAGAATTCTCTCTTACTCATTCTACCCTATGATGTATTTAGTGGCACATACGAAAAAAATAGGAGAACCATAAAGATTCTCCTATTCCATCTTATCTATAATTTCTCTTCATATCTATTTTTCATTTTCTGGTTACTATTTTATGATCAAACACGAATATGTAGTTTCTTGCAAAGACCTTTATTGATCTTGCCATTCACCGTCATCCCCTTCTTACGCTGGTACTTACGAATATCAATTTTTGTCTTCTTACCATAACTTCCATCAACCTTACCGCATTTGTAACCAAGTTTATTTAATTTCTTCTGTACTTTGCGCACGGTAGACGCCTTGTAAATACTTAGAAACCTTTTTGGTACTCTTATGCGAAGTTGTACTGGTGTAGTTTGAGGAATATGGGCATACGCCATTGTCATGTAAATGTGCCGGATGACCACCGCAATGATAATGATACGAACCTAAACCACTTTTGTTCTTGTAATCATGATGTCCACCATAGGCATCTGTTCGTCCCGAATGTACTCCAACTATTGCATATGGAGTGACTAAACTCAAATAGATCAATAAGATGATAATTTCCCCATCAAAACAGATCCAACATATTATCCAAATAAATCTTTTCCCGTACCACAAGCTGATATTCCGGTTTTGTCAGATAATAAAGTAAAAATTCCAAGATCAAGGCACTGCCAAGTCCCCGCCCCTCAATCTTAAAATTTGTAAATCCCATTGGCAGATACTTTTCTTGGATATCTGCAATGCCGATAAAACCCGGATTTTTCATTGCTTTTGAAAAACGATATCCTTCCTCCAAGTCTTTTGCCGTGCAATGATGCTCAAAATCTTTCTCGCCTAAATTTTTGCGGCTGACTGCCTCATAACAACGTTTCCTGTCTTTGCAGGCAAACGAGCAACACTCATTGCATAAAAATTCTACCTTACCTTTCTCAGTCACGGACAATTTCTGTAACTGATCAAACTGTTTATTTAAGCGAAAATCCGGCACGACATAGCGAAACTCATCTCGTTTCACTTCGTCCACAAATTGCTCAAAATCCGTCAATACCTTTGTCGTCGAAGAGACAAAATATAATCCCGGATAGTTTTCTTTCAAGTACTCCAACAGTAAGTCCGAATGGATAATAATCCCATTTTGCACGCCCCTTTTTTCAGCAAATAGCGCACAGAGGTCGTTACATTTTGCATCCGAGAGGTGCTCTTTTCTAAGCAGGGAATTACTAAAGGTCAAATGACCGGAGATTCCATATTGATGTATCAATGCAAGCACTTCTTCCGGATCTTCCCCACCAAACGAAGTCCTTCCGCCACCCCAAAGGCAGTCAGAGGGTGCGCCGTAAATAGAGCGGATCTCGCACCAATCGTAAAAATATTCCCGATGTTCATAAAACAATGGCAAAAACAGACGATACAATTCATAAAATTCAAACAGCCCCGGCAAATGAAAGTATGCGGTCTTTTTTAGCAAATTTGTCTCTTTCATCCTGTCACCAGCCTCCGTTTTCTTGCTTTTTATTGCCAACGATGAAACGCATTCCACATAATTTTGTCGTCTTCCATCATGTAACGCCAAAAATCACTATAGTGACTCGATCAAACCTTTGATCCCCTCTTTTTGATAAATCTGTTTGTAATATGCCACTTCATCACGGATCAATTCATCGATCACTCTCATGCCTAAAAGTTCAACAGGCGCTTTATCGTCCGTAAGGATATGATTTCCCTTCTCATACTTCGTCAAGTTATCCAACACGCCAGACATCATGGACTTTAACTCAAAGTCCGTAATCCCGGACAGATTATCCGAAAGATTCGTGAGCATCTGTGGATCATCCGATGCAAACAGTTCTCTATTGGTAGACGAATTGACATCTACCACATATTCCGTACCAAAAACCTTTCCGATCGTGTCCGCAAGGTACTGATTGATATTGCCTTCCTTACTGCCACGCATGTTCATATTCACAACCATCACACCATTTTTGTTCAAATGCTGTTTCACTAACTGAAAAAATTCCACAGACGACATTTGAAACGGTATCGTAATATCCTGATAGGCATCCACCATGATCACATCATACTTCTTGTCTGTTGCATTTAAAAATGCTCTTCCATCGTAAGTCGTCACTGGGACCTCATCCGACAGCGAGAAATATTTCCGGGAAAGTTTTGTGATCTTTTCATCAATCTCCACACCCTCGATATTCATGTCACCAAAATATTTTTTACACTGTGTCGCATAAGTTCCCGTACCCATTCCAAGGATCAACACATCCATATCAGATGTTTTTTTCCCCTGAAGCATCAACGGTGCTGCCATCGCATAATCATAATACAACCCGGTCAGCTCGTCCTGCTTCATATACACCGACTGCACACCAAACAATACATTAGTCGACAACGCCACCTCATGTTCGTTCTCATATACTTGCAGATAATTGTAGATTGACTCTCCCTCGTAGGTCAGATCACTTTGCCAAAACGCAAAAGAATCCGAATAGCCAAGTCCACAACATAGCACAAAAAGCACCGCCGAAACAATTACTTTCTTTTTTCCTTTGTGTTCACTCACAAAATAGATCACGGATAATGCAAGCAATATTCCCGCAAAGATCAAAAAGGTAATAGATGTTCCAACTGCCGGGATCGTCACAAAAGTAGGCACAAAAGTTCCGATAATACTTCCAATCGTATTAAATGCTCCAAGATTTCCAACCGTTTTACCATTATCCTCTAAGCTGTCCACCGAATATTTAACAAGCGACGGTGTCACTGTTCCAAGCAGAAATAACGGGAATACAAAGATCACCATGCACGCCGCAAATGCCGCAACCACAAGAAAATTACTGTTTACTGTGAAGATCAAAACCGCCGATATCCCAATAATGATATATTTTCCAACCACAGGTATCATGGCGATCCAAATTGCTGCAATCAGAATCCTACCATAAAGCTTGTCCGGATTTGGCTGTTTGTCCGCTGTTCTTCCACCATATATATTTCCCAGTGCCATTGCGATCATAATGGTTCCGATAATGATCGTCCAAACGATCTGAGACGAACTAAAATACGGGGCTAATAACCTGCTGGCACCCAGTTCCACCGCCATAACAGACATCCCCGCAAAAAATTCCGTCAGATACAAAAATAATTTATTCTTTAACACACCCTTCTTTTCCTGTTCCATTCATTTCTCCCTAACATCATATCAAAGTTTTCGCTGTCATGGCATAACCGTATAAATTCTCTCATCCATCGTCTCCATGACCGCACAATATTTATCAGCGACACATACGATCCACGCCTCAAGATACCTGGGTGGAATCACTGTAAGGGGAAACATATGTCTCCCAATGATATTTTTCTCTTTTCGGCTTAATTTATAATCCCTGTTGGCATTACGAAGTGCAAAACCGGCATGACGGAAACCGTGCAAACGATGTCCACCATTTTTTTCGTGCCAATCATACAAGAAGTATTCATGCATCAAAGCACCTCGCACAAGTGATCTTTTATCAATCGAGCACGATAAATTTTGCGCATACAATAAACTCGTGTAAGCGACATGGACACTGTGTTGATATACGGAAGTGTACCCATGCTGCATGGCTTTCTTTTCCTCCAGCAATCTGCCCTGTGCACAAAGTTCTCGTATTGTGTCTTCCAACAACGCATAATTTTCCTCTGACAGGTCAGCTTTCTTTTTTCGATCTCTCCTCATTATGATACCCCCTGTTCTATCCACCAACATTATAAGCACAGAACGAAATACAAGCAACCCCCATATTTCAAAATACAAGGGTTGCTCGTATCAATAATCCTATCTAATTGCTCATGCTTTCCTCAACTTCTAAACCTTGAACTACACACATGATTTTTTTGTATAAAGAATTTGATATCCATTTTTCTCTATTCTTTATCAAAGCTTGCCGTCAATAAAAATGCGGAATTGATAATGACAAAGACCGAACCTGCATTATGTACCAAAGCACCAATGACCGGATTCAAAATTCCCGTCATCGCCAAAATAATCGCTACGAAATTCAATAACATGGAAAATGTCAAATTGAATTTTATTTTTGTCATCATTTGCGGCATAAATGATCGTTGCCCCTTTATTCTGTTGCACCAATGCAATCTGTCTGATATCTTCTGACACGATGATCTGCTCACATTGAAACAGCCGTTCATTTCCCGCACAGACCATTTTGCCATCGACTTTTGCTTTGACTCCTTGTCCGGGAATCATTTCAAAGTTCTCCACATTCGGTAACTCCTGACCAACATCGGATCTAAAACATGCTACAACTGCCTTTCCAAGCGGATGTTCTGAATTTTTTTCAGCCCCTGCAACCAGTGCATAGGGTTGATATGTCCTTCCAAAACCACTTGTCCACATTTATTTAATGCAGATTTTGCTGCGTTTAACTGCGACAATATATCTTCGCAAGGAATATCCTCATCGATCATTCGGTCAATTGCCTGCACCTGACCGATAATCTTCTTTAGTCTGCGATGAAGATTGTCTGAATCCATACATTTTTTCATATCTCTGTTCCCCTCCTTCATTTTGGGAGTTATTACCTCTTGCATCAGCAACTGATCAATACTCAAATT
>JALEPA010000051.1 GCA_022766515.1 Lachnospiraceae bacterium
CAGGCGGAGCAGGTCATCGTATTGATGGATTCTACAAAAGTAGGCGTGAAGGGAACCTATTCCATCTGCGGATTGGATGAGGTGGATGTTATAGTCTCTGATGGCAGCCTGTCAGATGATTTTCTGGCAGCTTGCGCGAAATGTGGCGTGACAGTTCTTTAAGAGTTGTCAGGGTTTATCTGACATTCTATACTCTTTGATAAAATATCGTTTTTTGCGGATTCTCCGATCGGTTTTGCATTTTCGGAAAGGAGAAGGCAATATGAAAAATAAAGTACAAAGTTTTGGTAAATTTTTATCGGCAATGGTAATGCCAAACATTGGAGCCTTGATCGCATTTGGATTTATGGCCGCATTGTTTATTGACACAGGATGGATTCCTAATAAGGATTTCAACACAATGGTTGGTCCGATGTTGACCTACCTGATCCCTATTTTGATCGCCGCAACCGGTGGTAAAATGGTTGGTGGCGACAGAGGACGCGTTGTTGGTGCAATCGCCGTTATCGGTGCGATCATGAGTGATACATCGATCACAATGCTGATGGCAGCAATGATCATGGGACCTCTTGGTGGTTTCTGTATCAAGAAATTTGACCGGTTGATGGACGGACATATGCCGGCCGGATTCGAGATGTTGATCAACAACTTCTCTGTAGGAATCATTGGTCTGCTTCTTGCTTTGCTCGGTTATATCGCAATCGGTCCGATCATGGCAGCAATTTTGGCAGTGCTGACAGCAGGTGTAAAATTATTAGTTAATCATGGATTACTTCCATTGATTGCGATCTTTATCGAACCTGCAAAGGTATTGTTCTTAAATAATGCGATCAATCATGGTGTATTTACACCGATCGCAACCGGACAGGCAGAGGAAGTCGGAAAATCTATCATGTATATGTTAGAGGCAAACCCTGGTCCCGGTCTTGGAGTTCTTCTTGCTTATATGTTCTTCTGCAAGGACAAAGCAACCAAGCAGTCTGCACCGGGTGCAGTGATCATTCACTTGTTCGGTGGTATTCATGAGATCTATTTCCCTTATATCTTAATGAATCCGGCAGTGATCATTGCTCCGATCATTGGTAATATTGTAGCGATCTTCTGGTTCAACCTGACAAACTGTGGTTTGCGCGGACCTGCTTCTCCCGGTTCTATCATCGCTTTCCTGATGATGACACCGGCAGAGGATATGTGGAAAGTTATCGTAGGTGTAGCATTGGCAGCCGGCATTTCATTCCTGATCGCTTCTCCGATCGTTCGTATGGCAGGTACTCACAAGAGTTTGGAGGATGCCAAAGATGAAGTGGCAGCGAAAAAAGCCGAGTCCAAAGGACAGGCAACACCGGCACAGTTAGGTGATATGACTCAGGTTAAGAAGATCATCTTCGCCTGTGATGCAGGAATGGGTTCTTCTGCAATGGGTGCAACGAAGTTCCGTAAGCGTATCAAAGGAATTCGCCCGGACATCAGTGTGACAAATACTTCTGTTGATACGATCCCTGCAGATTGCGATATCGCAGTCGTTCAGGAAATTTTGGTAGATAGGGCTAAGAAGTCAGCACCAAACGCACAGATCATCACAATCGGTAATTTCTTGAGTGATCCACATTTGGATGCTTTATATGAAAAATTAGAAAAAGCCGGAACGACAGAAGCAGGATCTGTGGAAGAGGAAACAGCGGCAGCAAAAGAGAGTGCATCGGATGTTGTTGTTAAGGAAGGTATTCTTCTTGGACAGAAAGCAGCTACTAAGGAAGAGGCGATCCAGGCAGCCGGTGAGCTGTTAGCTAAGCTTGGATATGTAGATGCGTCTTATGTAGATGCTATGCAGGAAAGAGAAAAAATTACGACTACATATATGGGGATGGGAGTTGCAATCCCACATGGAACGACTCAGGCAAAAGGCACTGTGAAGAAGACAGGAATCGTTCTGGTACAGTATCCGGATGGCGTATCTTTCGGCGATGAGAAAGCACAGCTTGTATTCGGAATCGCAGGAATCGGAGACGAGCATTTGGATATGTTAAGTAAGATCAGTGAGATGTTAGAAGACGAAGAAGTATTAGAAACTTTGAAAACGACTACGGATGTAGAATGGATTTTGAGTAAACTTTCCTAGCCGGGAGGGGAGTGCCAAAAGTGATCAGAACATACACTTTTGGCACGATGATCCCTGTTAGAAAAGATACAGGAGGTAAACATGATTTATACAGTGACATTTAATCCTTCTCTGGATTACATCGTATCTGTTGATAATTTTGAGCTCGGTATGACCAACCGAACAGCGACAGAGCTGATGCTTCCGGGAGGAAAAGGAATCAATGTTTCAATCGTATTAAAGCAATTAGGACTGGATAATACCGCCTTAGGATTTGTGGCTGGTTTTACTGGAGAAGATATTGTACACCGCATGGAAAATAGTGGAGTACATGCTGACTTTATCCGTGTAGAGCAGGGGTTATCCCGCATCAATGTGAAATTGAAAAATATTGACGGCACAGAGATCAACGGTATGGGACCGGAGATCTCAGCAGAAAAATTGCAGGCATTGTTGACACAGCTTGATGGCTTGCAGGAAGGTGATGTGCTTGTATTAGCAGGAAGTATTCCAAAATCTATGCCAACGAGCATTTACAGCCAGATCATGGAACGCCTGGCTGATCGAAAGATTTTGATCGTTGTAGATGCAACGGGAGATCTTTTGCTGAATGTGTTGGAATATCATCCATTCCTGATCAAACCAAACAACCATGAGTTGGGAGATCTGTTTGATGTCAAGATTACGACCAAAGAGCAGGTCGTGCCTTATGCGAAAAAGCTGCAGGAAAAGGGTGCTCGCAATGTATTGATCTCTATGGGAGGTCAGGGCGCAGTGCTTGTGACCGAGGATGGCGATGTATATCAGGCAGAGGCACCATCCGGAGAACTGAAAAATTCCGTAGGCGCAGGAGACTCTATGGTGGCAGGATTTTTGACCGGATGGCTTACAAAACAAGATTATGAGCATGCATTTCGCATGGGAGTATCGACAGGAAGTGCCAGTGCATTTTCCGAGAATTTGGCAACCAAAGAAGAAGTGGAAGCCGTATATGCAAGATGTGAGATCACAAAAGCAGAATAGTCAGAGGGCTTTTTGCTAATAATACAAACCAAAGATTTATAGAATTAAGGAGGATTTACTATGAAAGAATTTACTTATGTAATTACTGACCCGGAAGGAATCCACGCTCGTCCGGCCGGAGAGCTTGTCAAAGTGGCAAAAGGATTTCAGTGCGACATTAAGCTGACCAAGGATGGAAAATCCGGTGACTGTAAGAAGATCTTCGGATTGATGGGACTTGCCGTAAAGAATGGCAATGAAGTAACCATAACTTTTGATGGAGAAGATGAGGAAGCTGCTTACGAAGGAGTCAGCAAATTCATGCAGGAGAATATGTAATCGTGTAATAGCGGTTGGCGCGTTTATGTGATGGAGGGATGTGTATGCAGGTTTACAAAGGGAAAAGTGTATTTGGAGGCGTTGCGATCGGTAAGATCTATGTGTACCAAAAAGGGGAACAGCAGGTAAGGCGTAGGCATATATCCGATACACAGTCAGAAAAAGAGCGTTATCATCAGGCGATGGAAATCGCAATGGCACAGCTTGGAGAGCTGTATGAAAAGGCAAAAGAAGAAGTGGGCGAAGCCAATGCGGCTGTGTTTGAAGTGCATCAGATGATGATGGAAGACGATGATTTCATTGAGTCGGTGGAGCATATTATTGACAACCAGCAGGTCAATGCAGAGTATGCCGTTGCGATCACGGGAGACAATTTTGCTCAGATGTTTGCAGCGATGGATGATGAATATATGCAGGGCCGTGCGGCTGATGTCAAAGACATTTCTGAGCGTTTGATCACGGTGTTAAATGGCGGTGCATCAGGCGGGATTCAGTCAGATGAGCCGGTCATTGTATTGGCGGATGACTTGGCGCCATCAGAAACTGTCCAGATGGACAAAGACAAGGTGCTTTCCTTTGTAACCGTACACGGTTCCTTAAATTCACACACAGCCATCCTTGCAAGAACCATGAGCATTCCGGCTCTTGTCAGCACAGGCATGGAGTTGACGGAAGATCTGGATGGAAAAATGGCGATCGTGGATGGAAGCAATGGCTGCATTTATGTGGATCCGGATGAAGAAACTTTAGAGGGCATGCAGGAAAGCATCCGTAAAGAGCAGGAACAAAAAGAGCTGTTACATAAGCTCAAAGGTAAAGAAAATGTAACGCTCGATGGACAAAAAGTGATGCTGTATGCCAACATTGGAAATATTAAAGATCTTGCGATGGTCATGCAAAATGATGCAGGTGGAATCGGTTTATTCCGAAGCGAATTTATCTATTTGGAGTCGGAAGATTTTCCGACAGAGGAAGAGCAGTTCCTGATCTATCGACAGGTCGCAGAGACAATGGCAGGAAAGCGTGTGATCATTCGTACCTTGGATATCGGTGCGGATAAAAAATGTGATTACTTCGAGATGGAAGAAGAGGAAAATCCGGCAATGGGATGTCGTGCGATCCGTATCTGTCTGACCAGACCGGAGATTTTCAAAACACAGCTTCGTGCGTTGCTTCGTGCAAGTGCTTTCGGTAATATTGCGATCATGTATCCAATGATCACCAGCATGTGGGAAGTAAAGAAGATCAAAGAGATCGTAGAAGAAGTCAAACAGGAATTGACAGAACAGGGCATTGGCTTTGGAAATCCGCTGCAAGGTATTATGATCGAGACTCCGGCTGCTGTCATGTTAAGTGAGGCACTGGCAAAAGAAGTGGACTTCTTCAGTATTGGAACGAATGATCTGACGCAGTATACACTTGCGATCGACAGACAGAATGAGAAACTGGATGATTTCTATGACAGTCATCATCCTGCCGTATTGGAAATGATCCGTATGGTTACGGAAAATGCGCATAAAGCGGGTATCTGGGCTGGTATCTGCGGAGAGCTTGGCGCAGATCTGGAACTGACACAGGAATTTTTGGCAATGGGCGTAGATGAGTTGTCTGTTTCACCGGGAAGAATCCTGCCGATCAGAAAGATCATTTTAGAGACGAATGTCGAGGAATACCGCAAACAACATAAAAAATAATGGATTTATACAGCAAAAAAACCGTAAAAAAGTTGTTTGTCGGTTGACTATATAATTTTTGTCATCCCGAAGCAGAGGGGGTGTTACCGTAAGGTGACACCCCCTTTGCGAGTTTTAAAACTATAAATCTCGTTCATAACATTTTCGCAATTTGGCAAGTGCTTTTTTTTCGATGCGGGATACATAGGAGCGTGAGATTCCGTACATGGAAGCAATTTCGCGTTGCGTTCGCTCTTCCTCGTCGCCAAGTCCGTAACGATACACCAGAATCTGATATTCGCGTTTGGTGAGAACTTTTTGCATATGTTGTTGTAACTGTTGCAGATGTCCCTCTTTAGCAATTCGATCTACCACATCCTCGTCTTCGTATTCTAAAATATCCATTAGATTGATTTCATTTCCTTCTTTGTCAGAGCCGATAGAGTCGTATAGATAGACATCTCGATTGCTTTTTTTGGTACTTCGCAAATGCATTAAAATCTCATTTTCGACACAACGGGCGCAATAGGTGGCGAGACGAATATTTTTCTTTTCCTGAAAGCTATCTAAGCCTTTGATGAGACCGATGGTTCCGATGGAAATCAGATCCTCCATTTCGACGCCGCTGGATCGGTACTTACCTGCAATATATGCGACCAGTCGCAGATTTCGCAGAGTCAGACAGTCCCTTGCCTCTTTGTCCCCTGTTTTACACCGTTTTAGATATTCCAACTCCTCTTTGGCACTCAAGGGTTTTGGAAAAGACTGCACATGAGACTCCTCAAATTCATTTAATGATATTGTATGCGGTGGGGATGTCGGTTGTGCTTTTCCAACAGAAACAAAAAAGGAGGAGAGGAAATCTTCTGTAGAAGTGAAAAGGTAAGGTGCAATTCTTCTTTTTTTGTGTTAGAATAGTGTTGATAAACAACAGAAAGGAATGGAATAACATGACATATATTGAAGAATACAAGGAAGGTAATAAATTTTTTGGCATCTATTTATGCAAGACCAAGCAGGTGTTAAAGACGAAGGCAGGAAAGACTTATTATTCTTTGATCTTACAGGATAAAACGGGTGTGATCGATGGAAAAGTGTGGGAATTAACAAATGGAATCGCAGATTTTGAGGCAATGGACTTTATTATGGTCGATGGTATGGTAACAAGTTTTCAGGGAAGCCGTCAGGTCAATATCAACCGGATCCGTCGTGCACAGGAGGGAGAATACGACGCAAAAGAGTACATTCCGGCATCCAAGTATGACATTGAAGAAATGTACAATCAATTAAAACAGCACATTGCCGGTATTCGTGAACCACATTTGCATGAATTGGCGGAAATGGTATTTGTAAAAGATGCAGAATTTGTTAAAGAATTTAAGGTACATTCTGCAGCAAAATCCGTGCATCACGGTTTTATTGGAGGATTGTTGCAGCACACTTTAGCAGTGACAAATATGTGTGAATTTTTTGCACAGAATTATGAGATCTTAGACCATGACTTACTGATTACGGCAGCCATGTTCCATGATGTGGGAAAGGTATATGAATTATCGGATTTTCCATCGAATGATTATACCGATGATGGACAGATGCTCGGACATATTTTCCTTGGTGCAGAGATGATCGGTAACTGGACCAAGCAGATTCCGGGATTTCCTCCGGTATTGGCAACAGAGTTGAGACATTGTATTTTAGCACATCATGGTGAACTGGAATATGGCTCTCCAAAGAAGCCTGCGATCGCTGAGGCAATGGCATTGAACTTTGCGGATCATGCAGATGCGCGTATGGAGACGATGACGGAGTTGTATGACAAGGCAGATCCAACGATGGAATGGCTGGGATTTAACCGCTTTGTGGATTCTAATATCCGTCAGAGTTCCGGATATTTACAAAAACGCAAATAATAAAACATGCGCCAGACGGCTTATACGGCAAGTTTGTGCCTTGCGGTAAAGTGCAAAAGCACGCACAAGTTTGCGGATTGTAGTAGAAAGGAATATAAGATTACTATGGCAAAAAAGAAGCACCTGGATCAGGCGGTGTGTCGGAAAAATGACGAATTATTGTTAGAGATAGAAGATATGGGAACAGAGGGGGAAGGCATTGGCAGAGTGGATGGCTATACCCTTTTTGTGAAAGATGCATTGGCAGGAGACACCGTGCGTGTGCGTGTCATGAAGACCAGAAAACATTTTGGCTATGCCAGATTGCTGGAGATCATACAGCCATCGCCTTATCGCGTCACACCGGAATGTCCGGTCGCAAAACAATGTGGAGGCTGTCAGTTGCAGCATTGTTCTTATGAGAAACAGCTGCTTTGGAAACAGGAAAAAGTCGTAAACTGTATGCGCCGTATCGGTGGACTGGATGTCCGAATGTCAAAAGAAGATGGACATTTTTGCGAAAATGCTCCGGCATATGAACAGGAAGAAGTGACGGATAAGACGGTATTCATCGAGCCGATCATGGGCATGGAACAGCCAAGTCATTACCGTAATAAATCGCAATATCCGGTAGGCTATGACAAAGAGGGAAAGCTGGTTGCAGGATTTTATGCGGGTCGTACACATACGATCATTCCAAGTAAGGATTGTGTGATCGGGGATGAGGCAAACGAAGCAATTCTGCATACCATCTTATCTTTCATGGAAGAAAAAAAGATCGCTGCGTATAATGAGCAGACACAGAGCGGATTAGTTCGTCATATTTTACTGCGCAGTGCCAAAGCAACCGGGCAGATCATGGTATGCATGGTTATCAACGGAAGAGAATTTCCTTGTGTCCAAGAATTGGTACAGAAGTTACTCCAGACAAACGAACAGATCAGCAGTATTTGTTTAAATAGTAATGAAAAAAATACCAATGTAATTTTGGGTGAAGAAGTCATTCCTGTATATGGAAATCCCTACATTGAAGATCGCATTGGTTCAATCCGTTACCGGATCTCGCCGCTCTCTTTTTATCAGGTCAATCCGGTACAAACCGAAAAATTATATGCCACAGCGTTAGAGTATGCAGATCTGCACGGCGGAGAAACCGTGTGGGATCTTTACTGTGGCATCGGTACGATTTCGTTGTTCCTGTCCCAAAAGGCGGACAAAGTGTATGGTGTAGAAATCGTACCACAGGCAATCGAAGACGCCAAAGAAAATGCAAAATTAAATGGCATCACAAACGCAGAGTTTTTTGTGGGGGCAGCAGAGGATGTTGTTCCATCAAAATATCTGGAAAGCAATGGCGCATTGCGCAGCGATGTCGTTGTACTCGATCCGCCTCGAAAGGGATGCGATGAAAAATTATTGCAAACGGTCATTCAGATGGAGCCAAAACGCATTGTGTATGTTAGTTGTGATCCGGCAACACTCGCAAGGGATTTGAAGTATTTTGGAGAGAATGGCTATGCTCTGAAACGGATTCGCCCGTGTGATATGTTCGGGCATAGTTATCATGTGGAGACGGTAGTATTGATGTCAAGGCAAAATCAAGGTTTTTGCGGGAAACCACGCAACTAAACAT
>JALEPA010000058.1 GCA_022766515.1 Lachnospiraceae bacterium
CTCAAAAAATATACGGGAACAAATGTTGTTATTTATTATAAAACAAAACGCAAAAAATGGACGAAGATCAGGATGACATCCAGTTCGATCGCGAAGAATCGCAAAATTTTCCGCATCCGCTGCAACAGTCGGAGGCAAAAGTACTATTTTCGGGTCAGGACATACCGGAGAAAGAATGGAAAAAACAGGTATAGTCGGTATTCCGGCATAAAGAGTGTACAAATATCTTAGTCTACTTTTTGGTGGCGTAACACCGTAAAATGTTGTATACTGTTATTGCTTTTGTGATGTGGATTTGCAAGCAAAGGCAGTCAACAAAGGACACAGTGAAAATTATGATAGAAAACTTGCACGGGGAAGCTTGTGCAGAAATGAGGAACCATATGCGAAAAAAGGGAAATAAGAAGGAAGAGTGGACAGGCCCATTGATCAGCCTGTCGGGAGTGGATGTGGTCTATTCCACAGGTACAGAGGCGTTGAAAAACTGCAATCTGCGCATTGACAAGGGAGAGTTTGTGTTTGTAGTAGGCAGTAGTGGATCGGGCAAGTCCACTTTGATCAAGTCGCTTCTGGGAGAGATTCCTTTGAATGCGGGAGATATTCAAGTGGCAGGCAATAGCATTACGAATTTGAAGAGGAAGAAAATGCCGTATTATCGCCGTAAGTTGGGCGTGGTGTTCCAGGAGTTCCGTTTGTTAGATGATCGGAACATTTACGATAATGTAGCGTTAGCACAGCAGGTGCTTGGTGTGGATCGATACCGCATCGAGAAAAATGTGAAGGGTATGCTACAGCTTGTTGGTCTGCAGGACCGAGCAGATGCATTTCCAAAGGAACTGTCCGGTGGTGAGCAGCAGCGCGTGGCGATCGCCAGAGCGATGGTCAATCGTCCATCGGTACTTTTGGCTGATGAGCCGACAGGTAATCTGGATCCGCAAAATTCCTGGGATATTATGAATCTGCTGGATGATATGAATCGTCTTGGCACGACCGTTATGGTGGTAACACACAACAACGAGATCGTAGATCAGATGCGAAAGCGAGTTGTTACCTTAAATCAAGGTGTGATCATCAGTGACCAAGTGCAGGGAGGATATGTGCAATGAAAACATTAGGATATGGATTGAAACAAGGTTTCAAGAATATAATTCAAAATAAGATCTTTTCGCTGGTTGCGATCGGCACCATTGCGATCTGTCTGTTTTTGCTGGGATTGTTTTATGTATTATTAAGCAATTTTCAGCACATGATGTACAATGTTGAGAGCAGCGTGGGATTGACGGTATTTTTTGACGAGGGGACGACCCCGGAGGAGATTGATGCGCTGGGAGAGAAGATCCGTGCCTATGATGGTGTCGAGGAAGTGGTCTACATTTCTCCGGCAGAGGCGTGGGACAAGTTTCAAAAGGAAATGTATCAGGGAGACAAGGATCTGCAAGATACTTTTGGAGATGAAAATCCACTGCAAAATTCTGCTTCCTTTGAGGTGTCGCTGACCAATGTATCCAAACAGGCAGCAGTCACCAAATACATCAAGAGTCTGGACGGCATTCGTAAGGTCAATGGATCGGGCAGTGTGGCAAAGAGCTTAAACAGTGCCAATATGCTGGTGGCATATGTGTCCGGTACGATCATCGTGTTACTGTTGCTTGTCTCTGTGTTCCTGATCAGCAACGCAGTAGCAACGGGAATCCGAGTGCGCAAAGATGAGATCAGTATTATTAAAATGATCGGCGCGACAGATGGATTTATCCGAGCTCCGTTTTTGGTCGAAGGATTGGTGATCGGTCTGCTTGGTGCGATCGTTCCGTTGACCGTTTTGTGGTTTTTATATGAAAGAGTCATTCGGTTTGTGGTGCATCATTTTTCAGCATTGTCACAGTGGCTTGCTTTCGTAGAACCATCCAAAGAGTTTATGACACTGGTACCAATGTCTTTGTTGGTCGGTGTAGGAATAGGATTTGTGGGAAGCGCAGTATCAGTTCACAAGCATTTGCGTGACTGACAAGAAATAAGAGAGAAAAGGGGGATTCCTGTGAGAAAGAAATGGATAGTAGCTGCAGTAACGATGTGGGCGGCCGGAGCATTGTTTATCGGGAGCGGCGGAGTTGGTAAAGTGTCTGACCGGACGCAGACGGTCAAAGCGGCAAAGCAGTCAGAAAGCACACAGACCGAGATCGATGCGGCGAATAAGAAAAGGGAGGAGCTCCAAAAGGAAAAAGCGGATCTGCAAAAGACGATCGATTCGACGGAGAACAAAAAAGACAATGTGCTGGAATATATCTCCACATTAGACGGCAAGTTGGAGAAACTCACGAAGAAGATGAAATCCAACGAGGAAGAGATCGATGTGGTGGAAGCGGACATTGACACTCTCAAGACGCAGGAAGCGGAAGTGACTGCCAAGATGAATAGTCAGTATGAGACAATGAAAGCGCGCATAAAATATATGTATGAAGATGGCAATACCGGATATTTGGAGCTGTTGGTCGGCTCAACCAGTTTGTCAGAAATGTACAATCATTTGGAATACATCAGTAAGATCAGTGAATACGATCAAAAGATGTATGGTGAGTATGAAAAAACGCAGAAGACATTAGCTGAGACGCAGGAGAAAAAAGAAAGTAAGAAGGAAGAACTGGAGGCAACGAAGGAGAATCTTTCTTTTGAAAAACAGTCGATCAATGAATTGATCGGCAAAAAGAAATCACAGTTGTCGACTTACAACAAACTGTTGTCGGATTCGGAGTCATCGATCAGTTCATATGATGCCAAGATCCAGGCACAGGAAAATCAGGTGGAAAGTCTTCTTGCCAGACAGCGTAAAGAGATTGCCGCAGAGGAAGCTGCAGCGGCTCGGCAGCAGAAGAGCAGTAACAACGATGGTTCTCAGGTAAGTCAATCTAACCAGAAAAATACTTCACAGGCGGCAAATAATACGGTGAGCACTTCCGGCTATTTGTGGCCGCTTGCTTCAGCGGGCCGCATCAGCTGTGGATTTGGTCCGAGATCTGCACCAACGAAGGGGGCAAGTACATACCACAAGGGAATTGATATAGCGACACCAACCGGTACGGTGGTTCGTGCAGCCAAAGAGGGGAAAGTTGTTACGGCAACTTATTCTTCCTCTGCAGGAAATTATGTAGCGATCTATCATGGAAACGGTGTATATACTTATTACATGCACAATTCCGCATTGCGTGTTTCTGTGGGAGATCAGGTATCCAGAGGTCAGACGATCGCGTTATCGGGATCGACAGGAATTTCCACAGGACCACATTTACATTTTGCAGTGTTTGCAGGTGGTTCGTATGTAAATCCATTGAACTATGTTTCCAGATAATGTAACGATTTAAGAAAAGATCCGTGAGCCGATAACCAAGTGCTTTACGGATCTTATCAGTAATATGTGCAGAAGTGAGGAGAGAATGAAAGAGTATAGCAAAGGTGTTGTCACAGGAATAATGGGTTGCTTAGCAATTATGATGGCAGTTGTGTTAGGACTGCAAGTGTCCGGAAAAGCGGACTTTAGTGGTGTACTGGCAGGAAATTCTGCGCAGGTGCAGGAGCAGCGTAAGATCGAAGCAAAAGCAAAAACGATCAAGACTTATATTGATGCCTATTTTTTGGACAGCATTGATGACACGGCAATGGAAGATTCCATCTATAAGGGGATCGTTGCCGGCTTGGGTGATGAGTATGCGGCATATTACACGGCAGATGAATATAAGGAGATCAAGAACAAGACGAGTGGCACTTATTATGGCATCGGAGCCTATGTGAGCCAGGATGCGGACACGGGTGCGATTACGATCGTGAAACCGATGAAGGACAGCTATGCCGAAAAGGCAGGCTTGCTTGCCGGCGATGTCTTGTATGAGGTTGAGGGTGAAAAGGTGGCAGGCAAGGATCTGTCCGAGGTACTTGCGCTGATCAAGGGCGAGGAAGGTTCAAAGGTCAAGATTAAAGTAGCCCGTTCCGGTGAAAAAGATTATTTGGAATTTTCGGTGACGCGTGGAAAGATTGAGGAAGAGACGGTATTGTACGAGATGTTAGACGACGGCATCGGTTATGTGCAGATCACCGGATTTGAGGAAGTGACACCAAAGCAGTTTTCAGCGGCATTGGAGCAGCTGCAAAAAGATGGCATGACAAAGCTTCTGTTGGATCTGCGTGACAATGGTGGCGGCTTGCTACAGTCTGCGGTAGATATGTTAGACACTTTATTGCCAAAGGGCTTGCTCGTATATACAGAGGACAGCAAAGATGAAGGCGAGAAGTACTATGCGCAGGATGATGATCAGGTCAATCTGCCAATGGCGGTATTAGTCAATGGCAATTCCGCCAGTGCATCCGAAGTATTTTCCGGTGCGCTGCAGGATAAGAAAAAAGCGGTTTTGGTCGGAACCAAAACATTTGGAAAGGGAATCGTGCAGACGATTTTTGATATGGGCGATGGTTCTGCACTGAAAATGACGACTTCCAAATATTTTACGCCAAATGGCAGAAACATTCATGGAACCGGATTGGATCCGGATATCCAGGTGGAATTGAAGAAAGATACGCTAAATCGCAAAGACAAAAACGGAAAGTCATTGCCGGATAATCAGATGGAAAAGGCAATTTCTTATTTGAAATTAGCCAAATAATAGACATTGTTTCCGGAGAGAACCGAGAGTGACAATGCTTTGATGGAAACAGGGAACGGAAGAAAGAGGAGGTAACGGATGCAGAATCATGAGACACAACAGGGATCGGTCGGCATGGGTGGAGCAGAGATCAGGCATAAACTGGCACTGGTCCAGCAGGAAGTCAATAAGGTGATCCGAGGTAAGCAGGATGTAGTAGAACGGGTATTGGCAGCGATCGTGAGCGGTGGACACATTTTGATGGAAGATATTCCCGGTGTGGGTAAGACGACGCTGGCAACAACATTTGCCAAGGCATTGTCGTTGGATTACAAGAGAGTGCAGTTTACGCCTGATGTATTACCAAGTGATATTTTAGGATTTTCCATGTACCAAAATACGACCGGGCAGTTTGTGTTTCGGGAGGGTGCCGTATTCTGCAATCTGTTTTTGGCGGATGAGATCAACCGAACATCTCCTAAAACACAGTCGGCATTGTTGGAGGTAATGGAAGAGCATCATGCTACGGTGGATGGCGTGACCAGAGAGTTACCTGATCCGTTTATCGTGATCGCAACGGAAAATCCACTTGGTTCTTCCGGTACGCAGATGCTGCCGGAATCGCAGCTGGATCGATTTATGATCTGCGTATCGATGGGATATCCGGCACATAGGGATGCTGTGGACATCTTAAAAGGCGAGACGATGAACTTGGTTGCAGGGGTACAGGCAGTGTTGTCAGAGCAGGAACTTTGTGTGCTTCGCAATGCCTGCGAGAGGATTTATGTACATGACAGTGTTTATGAATATATTGTTGATCTGGTAGAGGAGAGCAGAAGAAATCCGTTGTTTGAGATGGGAGCAAGCCCTAGAGCAGCGATCGCATTACTGCGGATCTCCAGAGCGACGGCGATGCTGCAGGGAAGGGATTTCGTGACGGCACAGGATGTACAGGCAGTATTGAAAGATGTACTGGGACACCGTGTCAAACGAAGTGCCAAGGCAAAAGCATCCGGAATGTCGAAAGAGGAAGCAATCCGCCAGATGGTTCAAAAGGTAAAGGTGCCAAGAACTTAAGCAGACAGGAAAAGGAGGGAGCTCATGGACAAGAAACAAAAGAAATGGAGTGTTCGTCCTTTAGCATTGGTAAAATATCTGCTGCTATGTCTTTTGCTGGTGATCGGTTATCTTTTTTTTCAGAGTCCGGTACTCTTGTCGGTGGTCTTGTTAGCAATCATTTTTCCAATCGCATCGATGGCAGGCAGTTATCGGATGGAGCCGCACTTGGAACTTCAGGCGGCGGCTTTGCAGACACAGGTGCATAAAGGCGAGCAGGGAAATATCGGGATCTATCTGCACAATTCTTTTGCCTGGATGTCACTGCATTGCCGGATCAATGGAACGATTGAAAATGGAATATACGGTGCGGAAGAGGATCTTCATCTGGAGATGCCGATCTCCGCAAAAACGACAGAGGAACTGGTGCTTCCGGTTGCCTCTTCTTATTGTGGAACGATTCAGATCCGATTGACGCAAATGGAATATCGTGATCTCATGGGGTTGTTTACGATCCGAAGGCATGTGGATTGTCAGGCTGGTTTTGCTGTTCTTCCGAGAGAAGAGCAGGGGGAGAAGGTCGATACGCAGGGAATGCAGGAAGGCTTAAATGAATTAGAGGAAAGCCGGGCGAAGGGATTTGACCATGCAGATGTGACTGATATGCGAGAATATCGACCGGGTGACCGGATTAAAGATATTCATTGGAAATTGTCAGCAAAAAAGAGAGAGTGGATGGTGAAGGAACGCGAGGGTACTGCGCAAAGCCAGATGGTGATCGTGGCGGATCTGTCGAAAGAGCGTGAGGAGATCGAAGTATGCATTGCCAGACTGTATAGCGTCATCGTTTCTTTTTTGGATGAAAGGATTCCGGTACGGGTGTTGTGGTGGAATGTGGAAAGATCGGATTTTGAGGAGCAATTTTTCACGGACAAACAGCAGATGGAACGAGAGTTTGCAGGTGTATTATTTCGGATGAAAAGGACGCCGGACAGCAATGTGATAGAGCAGATGCAGCGGATGCGACCACATTTATCCGGGTATCTGGTGTTAGACGGTGAGGGAGACTAGTAACCGATAGATAGCAGCGAGGCGAACGGAGAACATCGGCAGACAGTGGAGAGGAAGATAGGTATGCTGGACAGAGGAAAACGCAGAACTTCAAAGCGAAAGAAACAGCCGGAATGGGATGGCATTTATCTGGTGGAGTCTGCTCTTGGGGAGCAGAGAGAATCCAGATGGTGGACGCTCTTATGTAAAGGTGTGATCGTGTACCTGTTGGTGGCAGGGGCGGTAGGCGCTGTGTTGTCTGCATTGCAGTCAAGCTATCATCCGATCATAGTGCAGGCAGTGACAGCGGTGACTGCGCTGTTTCTTGTGTCGTTGTATTATCGCAAGGCGTGGGAAAATCTTGGCTATCTGCTCTTTTTTGTCATTATGGCGGGCGTGGGATTTGCCGGACAAAATTATATCAGCAGTGGATTTTACCGTGTATTGAATGATCTGATGGAAGACAGTGCCGCCTTTTTTGATTCTAATGCTATGAGAAGTTATGGAGAGACGGTCGGAAATGCATCGCTGTCTGTAACGATCGCGATGAGTTATATCAGTGCGGTGGCCTGCCTGTTAGTCAATATTTTGATTTCCCGCAAAATGCGGTATTCGCTTGTGATCGTGGCGAGTGCGATTGGGATCGGGATTCCATTGTATTTGCAGGAGGAGCCGTCATGGATTTCGGTGTTTCAGTTGCTCTGTGGTTTTTTGCTGGCGCGGATGCTGGAAAAGGCAGGTCATTACGACTTGCACACATCAAATGATCGATATGAATGGAAAAAGGGCAGATTACGGTATGTGTATGCCGGACGAACGGTAATGCAGGCAGGAATCTGTACGCTTGCCCTTACGGCATGTGTCCTGGCAGTGTGTGCCGTTATCTTTCCGCAGGATAAATTTCATGACAAACACCCGGATAATGCGTGGAAAAAAAGCACGATGGGTACGATGGAGAATTTCTATATTTTTGGATTTGCGGGATTATTTAATTACTATGACAATACGGGTGGTCTGACGAGTGGTCGACTTGGCGGGATCAGTTCGATCCGTCTGGATTATGAGACAGATCTTCGTTTGACATTTGCACCGTATGATGAGAATCGTTTTTATCTGCGAAGATTTGTGGGGCAAAGCTATCTGGCAGGGCAAAATCGCTGGGCGAGTGCGCAGATACAACACTATATAAACGCCTATGAAGCTAAATTGGCATTTTATAGCAGTAAGCCGTATGTCGGTTTCGGTGTGGCTGAGGTGGAAAATGTGGCAGCAGACAGTGGCGTGTATCTGCCATATTATTCTACGGATTATGATGCAGCGGTATATCCGGGAAGGATGCAAAAGTACACCTATTATACATCGGGAGATAATTTTGCCTCGACACCGGTGATGCAAGAGTATACGGGGGATTGGCTGGAAATCCCGTCAGCGAATGAGAAGGCGATCGCGGAACTGGTAAAAGATGCAGGATTGTCGGGTTCGCCGGAACAGATCACGCAGCAGTTGGAAACATATTTTCAAAAGGAGATTCCGTACAGCTATCAGCCGGGCATTACACCGTATGGACAGGATTTTGTGAATTATTTCCTGCAGAAAAACCGCAAGGGATATTGCGCACATTTTGCCAGTGCTGCGACCCTGGCATTTCGTTATATGGGCATCCCGGCGAGATATGTGGAAGGATATGCTGTTGACCCGGATGATCTGGCGGAAGAGGGAGAAGTACGCACAGATAAAAAAGTGAAAGATTATTACCAGGGCTATACGAAGCTGAAACAGACGGGTGTTGTGACGGTGGATGTTACGGATGCCAATGCACACGCCTGGGTAGAGATCTATGTGAAAGGCAAGGGATGGCAGGTGGCGGATGTCACTCCGGCATCGCTTGCGGATGATGAACCGGGACAGAACATTTGGAGTATGTTTATGGGATTGTTTGGCAGAAACGGAAGGAATAATGATACCGGCAATACGGATGGCACGACTACCAATGTGGTGAAACAGCTTCAGGACAGCGGAAAGGTGGCGACAGGGGCATTTTTGGCGATCGTTTTACTGTTTGTCATTGTATTATGTGGCAGGATTATCGTGCGATATATCCTGTGGCGGATTCATTATCGGAATGCAGGGGAAAATGATCGGCTGATCATGGAATACCAACGATATATACAAAGGATCCAAAAGAAGGAAAAGGGCTTGAAAAAGGCAGTGAACTACGAAGAACAGATTGCGTATTTGCGTAAACAGGGAATCTGGACATTGGATCGCAGAGAGCGTGACCGCCTGTTGAGACTTTTGGAGCAGGCAGGTTTTGGTCAGCGCGAGATCACCAAAGAGGACGCCGCTTGGATGCGGAGATTTTGGAAGAGATCGCATCGTTCGTAGGTTTAAGTTCTTAATAAGGTTAGGATCAAGATAACGATAAAAAGCGGGATGCCTTACCGGCATCCCGTTTTGTTATACATGTAATTTCTTTAAGAAATTCTGTGTTCGTTCATTCTTTGGATGGTCAATGACATCTTCCGGTTTGCCATCCTCGACAACGACGCCCCCATCCATGAAAATGACACGGTCGGATACGGCTCTTGCAAAGTCGATCTCGTGCGTGACGATGACCATAGTCATTTTTTCGGACGCCAGCTGCTTGAGCAGGCGAAGAACCTCGGCTGTGATCTCCGGATCCAGGGAAGAGGTTGGCTCGTCAAAGTACATGATCTTTGGGTGCAATGCCAGCGCACGGGCGATTGCCACACGCTGTTGCTGCCCGCCGGACAATTCACAAGGGTAGGCACTTGCTTTTTCATACAACCCTACTTTGCTAAGCAGATCGTAAGCTTCAGAAATTACCTCGTCCTTATCTTTTCGTTTCTGCACTTTTAAAGGTGCATGGTAAATGTTTTTAAGCACGGTATAATGTGGAAACAGATTGAAATTCTGGAATACCAGTCCAAAATTTGACTGTGCCTCTTGAATCTCACTGCGCTTTGGATAAACAGCATGCTCACCCTCGGTCGTTACGACATCTTTTCCATTGTAAGCGATGCTGCCGCTGTCGATGGTCTCAAGAAATGTGGCACAACGCAGAAGTGTAGATTTACCGGAGCCGGATGGTCCGAGGATCGATACCACTTCGCCGGGTGCTACCTGCAAGTCAATGTCCTGCAGGACGACTTTGCCATCGAAGCTTTTTTTGATATGTTTCATGTCTAATATATTCATAAATCTTCCAAACCCTTTCTTAGTGGTAGTAGTTCAACTTGTCTTCGATCTTTTCCATCACATAAGCGACAACGAAGTTGAATACATAGTAAAATACACCTGCGATAAACAATGGCATTAAGGATGCCTGTGAAGCGGCGATCTGTTTTGCCAGTGTGAACATTTCCGTATAAGCCAATGCAAAGGCTAAGGAAGTATCTTTTACTAAGGTAATGATCTCATTCGTAACCGGAGGCATAACGCGCTTGACCATCTGTGGGAACAGGATGTAGCTGAAAGTCTGGATGCGATTGTATCCCATGACGGTAGCTGCCTCGCGCTGTCCGATCGGAATACCCTGGAATCCGGCACGATAGATCTCAGCAAAATAGGCGGCGTAATTGAGCGCAAAACCTATAATGACCGCAATAAAACGGTAGGAATAAGATGTATGTATGTGGAACGCATAGTATGGTGCAAAGAAGACAACCAGCAGCTGCAGCATCAATGGTGTACCGCGCATGATGGAGATGTAGATCTTTGCAATGATCTGTAATGGTTTCCAGCGTGACATGCGGATGAGGCAGATAAGTAATCCCAGTGGAATGGAAAACAGGATCGTCAGGAAGAAGATCGCTAAAGTTGCCAGCATACCACTACTCAACTGCTTTGCTACCTGAGAAGCCGACAGTTTCTTTACTTTATTTTTAGTACCCTTGCTCTGTGACTGTTTGTCCGGAACAGGAGTGACCTTTGTCAATTTACTGGTGTCAATCGTTGGAACAGCATCTCCGTCGATATAGGTCTTATCATCCATGCTCAGGCAGAGGCTTTTGCTCAATCCCCATTCCTTTGCGATGTTTTCCAGAGAACCATCATATAACATTTCTAACAGTGTTGTCTGTACTTTGTCACGGAGCTCTTTGTTTCCTTTTTTGAAACCGATACCGTACTGCTCTGCTGAAAGAGACTCATCCAAAATCGTAAATTCATCGGATTTTGCAGACATCTGATAGACGGCAACACCATAATCCATAGCGATCGCATCTACCATGCCGCTTTCCAAATTCATAAAAGCAGAGTTGTAATCACCGACCTGCTGTAATTCCTGCAGGGAATCCGCGATCTTTCGGTTGGCGTCTGTCGCATCTGCGCCTGTCAAAGCTGCCAATGCAGACGAATCACTTTGTACGACCAAAACCTTTCCCTTCAGATCGGACAGTTTTTTAATAGAAGAATCTTTTCGTACGATCACGACCTGATAGTTGTTGAGATAAGGTGTTGACCAGGTATAGTCATCTTCGCGTCCATTCATCGTAAAACCATTCCAGATGCAGGAGATCGCTCCTGTTTTTAACTCGGAATCTTTGGAATCCCAAGCAATCGGACGCTTGATCAATTTCCAATCGTTTCGTTTGCAGACTTCTTCTGCGATGCTTAAGTCAAAACCGACATAATCTCCACTGTCATCCAGATAACCGTACGGTGGAAATTCTGCATCAAAGCCAACGATAAACTCTGTTTGTTCTTTTGCATAGGACTTGTTCGTGCTGCCGTACAGGGCGCATACAAGTAACAAAAGAAAACAACCTGTTGCTACCGCAAGTTTTTTCATTTTGTTCATTCTTATCCTCATTTCTGCACACATCTCTTATACATCAAACTCACGATCCGCAGGGAAACAATGAGTAGGGAATCTGCCTCCGGTGTGCGCAGACGCAAATTCCTTTCTATTTTACCACAAAATGACATAGATGAGCAGATTATTTTTGGGAAAAGGTGTTGCCATATCAATGGGATGCACTGAATGATCGGATCGAGGGAGCGGATAAAAGTTACTGCATCCGTAATTTTCGGACAGCGGCTCGTGTGAACAAGCTGCGAGAGCAGGGCATCGAGCTTCCCGAACAGCCAACGGATGATTTTATCAGCCTGCCGCGAGGAAATGCGATGCTGCCGGAAAATGAAAAAGAAGACAATGCCTTTTACGGCTATGTTTTTCAGGACAGTGATCTTTACAAATGGATCGAGGCGGTATCTTACAGCTTGACGAACCGGGCAGATCCGGCACTGGAACACACGGTTGATGAGATGATCGATCTGATGGAAGAGGCGATGCTAACTGATGGCTATCTGGACACTTTTTACAGTATCAAAAACCCATCAAAACGGTTCAGCAATCTGCGCGATCATCATGAACTGTACTGCTTTGGCCATTTGGCAGAGGCGGCAGTGGCGTATTCCGAAGCGACCGGAAAGGACAAGCTATTGCATTTGGCAGAACGGTTTGCAGATCTGATCTGTCAGCTGTTTGGCGAAGAAGAGGGAAAGTGTCATGGCTATCCGGGACATGAGCTGGCAGAGATGGCGCTGGTGCGTTTGTATCGCCATACCGGCAAAGAAGATTATCTGGATATGGCAAAGTATTTTGTGTTGCAGCGCGGTAAAGAGCCAATTTATTTTCGTGAAGAGCATGGTGAAAAAGATTCGGATATGCGCTACTATCAGGCGCAGCAAGAGGTGTTGGAGCAGATGGAAGCGGTTGGGCACGCGGTTCGTGCGATGTATTTGTATTCCGGGCTGACGGATCTGGCGGTCGAGTATGAGGACGATGCACTTGCGAAGGTGGCAAAACGGTTGTGGAAGAATGTGACCCGCAAGAAAATGTATATTACCGGAGGCGTGGGAGCAACGAATCATGGCGAAGCATTTTCCTTTGCGTATGACTTACCTGCAGACAGTGCGTATGCAGAGACTTGTGCAGCGATCGGTCTGGTGTTTTGGGCAAAACGAATGCTCGCTCTGCAGCCAAAAGGGGAATATGCGGATGTGATGGAACGGGCGTTGTACAATAGCGTGCTTAGCGGTATTTCGTTAGATGGTACGGAATTTTTCTATACAAATCCATTGGAAGTCCAGCCAAAAGCATGCAAGGAAGATGAGCGGCTGTGGCATGTCAAAAGTCACCGTGCCAAATGGTTTGGCTGTGCATGTTGTCCGCCGAATCTGGCAAGAATGATCGGCTCGATCACGAAGTATATTGCGCATCATCAGGAGGACACTACCTGGATCGACCTGTATATCGGATGTCAAATGCAGACGCAGTGGCAGGGAAAGACAGTTGATATCGAGATGACTGGTAAAATGCCATATGCATCGGAGATCTCGATACAACTGCACAATCCGGACAGGGCAGAGGGAACGATCGCTTTGCGGATTCCTTCTTGGGCAGAGCAGTGGCGCATCACGATCGAGACGGCAGGTGAACGGCAGATCGTGTCAGCAGAGGGGCGGCAGAGCGTGCCGACCGACGAGGAAAATGCAGGTGTCACGATCGATGCTGACAAGGGACAGGATCATGCGGCCGGACAGGCGAAGATAGAGTGCAGATTTGCGGATGGATATTTGTATGTGACACTTCATGGACAGGAAACAGTCGGTTACCAAATGCCCGGATGGCGTAAGCGTGGCAACAATACGGAACAGCCGTTGTATCATCAGGCAGCAAAGGATGAGTATGAGGCGGTCATTTTGACTTGGGTGCCATATTATGCATGGGCAAATCGTGAGGAAGGAGAGATGAGAGTATGGATCTACAAAAAATGAACACATTATAATATGTAGAAATTTGCGTTAAATTTTTTGGAAATACAAGGGTACTTGCGGCTTGACATAGCATATGATCTATGCTATAGTAGTTGGGCGATGCAACAGTCTTTTTTTTATGCCCAAAATTTGGGTGACAAAATTTATATGGAGGTGACAAAGTCGTGAGAGTAAAGATTACTTTAGCATGCACAGAGTGTAAACAGCGTAACTACGATACGACCAAGGAAAAGAGAAATCATCCGGACCGTATGGAGACAAAGAAGTATTGTAGATTCTGTAGAAGACACACATTACACAAAGAGACTAAATAATTAGTTTTTCTTGTGAATGGAAAGGAATGAGGTTAGCAATGGCAAATTCTGAGAACAAGGAAGAAGTAATGCAGGACGAACCAAAGAAAACCGTGAAAGCTGACAAGGCTCCAAAGAAGAAGAGCCGTTTCCAGAATCTCAAGGCAGAGTTCCACAGAATCATCTGGCCGGATAAAGAGACGATCACGAAGGAAACGACAGCAGTTGTTATCGTTACGGTTGTATTGGGAGTTATCATTGCCCTGCTTGATTTTATTATCAAGGCAGGCCTTGACAAGATTATTCAGTTAGGATAAGGGTGATTGACTATGGCAGATTCAGAAGCGCGTTGGTATGTGGCTCATACCTATTCAGGCTATGAGAACAAGGTGAAGGTGGATATTGAAAAAACCATTGAAAATCGTGGTTTGCAGGATCAAATCTTTGAAGTATCTGTTCCAATGCTCAATGTAGTGAAGGAAAAGGATAATGAGGAAAAGATTTCTCAGCAGAAGATGTTCCCTGCCTATGTCCTGATCAATATGATCATGAACGATGACACATGGTATGTTGTTCGCAACACTCGTGGAGTTACAGGTTTCGTAGGACCGGGATCCAAGCCGGTACCATTGACCGATGAAGAGATGGCAAGCATGGGACTGAAAGTCGATGCGCCAAATGCACCTTTCAGCATTGGCGATTCTGTGGTTGTCAAGTCTGGTGTCTGGGAAGACACCACCGGAATTGTGCGTCAGATCGACCACAAAAAGCATATGGTTACGATCATGATCGATATGTTTGGCCGTGAGACACCGGTAGAAATCAGCTTTAACGATGTCGAGGTTATTTAACGATTCGTTTTGCTAAATAGTGTTTTGGAATCATTCAAAATGCAAAGCAAAGATGTGGGAGACCACAAAATAAGATAGTAACCGCTATAAGCGGTATTTTCACAGGAGGTAAGAAACAATGGCTAAGAAAGTCGAAGGATATATTAAATTACAGATTCCTGCTGCAAAGGCAACACCAGCACCACCGGTTGGTCCAGCTCTTGGTCAGCACGGAGTAAACATTGTAGCATTTACAAAGGAGTTTAATGCAAAGACAGCTGGACAGGAAGGTATGTTGATTCCTGTAGTTATCACTGTATATCAGGATAAGAGCTTCAGCTTTATCACAAAGACTCCTCCAGCAGCAGTGTTGATTAAGAAGGCTTGTGGTATTGAGCATGCATCAGGTGAGCCAAACAAGAAGAAAGTTGCAACGATCACAAAGGCACAGATTCAGGAAATTGCAGAAACTAAGATGCCGGATCTGAACGCAGCTACTCTTGAGTCCGCAATGAGCATGATCGAGGGTACAGCTCGCAGCATGGGTGTTACAGTTGCAGAGTAAGCTCGGATAAGAAAAAGAAATAGTAATCACTCAGATTACGATCGCATAGAAAAAGATTGTTGTTGATTGAACGATGTGGGAGGCGACACAGAGAGTGTGTCATAGAACCCGCCGTTACTACCACTAGGAGGTTATTTATTATGAAAAGAGGAAAGAAATATGTAGAGGCTGCTAAGAAGATCGACAGAGCTGCACAGTACGAAGTTGCTGATGCTGTTAAGTTGGTAAAAGAGACAGCCGGTGCAAAATTTGATGAGACTGTAGAAGCACATATCAGACTTGGTGTTGATGGACGCCATGCAGATCAGCAGATCCGTGGTGCTGTCGTACTTCCACACGGAACAGGTAAGACAGTTCGCGTTTTGGTATTTGCTAAGGGAGACAAGGTTGACGAGGCACTTGCAGCAGGCGCTGATTACGCAGGCGGCGAGGAGCTTATTCCAAAGATCCAGAACGATGGATGGTTCGAGTTTGATGTAGTTGTTGCTACACCAGACATGATGGGCGTTGTTGGTCGTTTGGGTCGTGTACTTGGACCTAAGGGTCTCATGCCAAACCCTAAGGCTGGAACTGTAACAATGGACGTGACAAAGGCTGTTCTGGATATCAAGGCAGGTAAGATTGAGTATCGTTTGGACAAGGCTAATATTGTACATGTACCAGTTGGAAAGGCTTCTTTCACAGAAGAGCAGTTAGTAGAGAATGTAGAGACTTTGATGGCAGCAATCACAAAGGCTAAGCCAGCAGCTGCAAAGGGTCAGTACTACAAGAGCGTATCCCTGTCTTCTACAATGGGACCGGGAGTGAAGCTCAGCACTGCAAAATATGCATAAGAACGAATACTGTTAAAACAGTAATGATATGGAAAGGCTATGTATCGTATCAACAAAGGTACATAGCCTTTTTGCTTGTTTTATTAGGAAAGTTTTCGATTCCTACAAAGAAAAAACGCTCCGCATGGATGCGATCACCGCATAAAGGTGTATATAGAAATGAGGGCTGCATGAAAGAAAGAGAGAAATTTGGCTCGCGCCTTGGATTTATTTTAGTTTCCGCAGGATGTGCGATCGGTCTGGGAAATGTATGGAAATTTCCCTATATCTGTGGAGAGTATGGCGGCGCGGCGTTTATTATAATCTATTTGATATTTTTACTATTTTTGGGACTGCCGATCCTGGTGTGCGAATTTTCGGTTGGACGCGCCAGCAGAAAAGGTATCGGCAAGGCATATGATGTGTTAGAACCAAAGGGCACGAAGTGGCATTCTCTGAAATGGTTTGATATTGTGGGTAACTATCTGCTCATGATGTTTTATACGATGGTGGGCGGTTGGATGCTCAACTATGCGATCAAGATGGGATCGGGACAGTTGGCAGGAAAAGATTCTCACCAGATCGTGAGTGTGTATCGACAGATGTTGAAAAATCCGGTTGAACTTGGTGCGTGGGCGTTGATCGCTATCGTGGTTTCTTTTGGAATCTGCGCGATCGGCCTGCAAAATGGTGTGGAGAAGATTACGAAAGTGATGATGTTATGTCTGATCGGCTTGATGTGCATTTTGGCAATTCATTCCTTTGTGCTGCCGAATGCGATGGAAGGGATTCGTTTTTATGTGGTCCCTAATTTTGATAACATCCGCAAAGCAGGCATTGGAAATACTGTGTTTGCTGCCATGTCACAGGCATTCTTTACTTTGAGTGTCGGTATGGGATCGATGGAGATCTTTGGAAGTTATATTGACAAAAAGCGCAGTCTGACGGGTGAGTCGATGCAGGTCATCTTTTTGGACACCTTTGTGGCATTGATGGCAGGTTTTATTATTTTGCCGGCATGTTTTTCCTTTGGTGTGGCACCGGACTCCGGTCCATCTTTGCTGTTTATCACTTTGCCGGGACTCTTCGGTAATATGAGCGGCGGCAGGATCTGGGGAACATTGTTTTTCGTGTTTATGTCGTTTGCGGCACTGTCTACGATCATCGCTGTGTTTGAAAATATCATTGCGATCTTCATGGATATGAATGGATGGTCACGCGAAAAGGCAGTGGCTGTCAGCATGGGATCGATCATTGTGTTATCCGTTCCTGCTGTATTAGGGTATAACCTTTGGTCAGCCATACAGCCTTTGGGACAAGGATCCACGATCATGGATCTGGAAGACTTTTTGGTGTCCTACAATGTGCTGCCATTGGGAAGCATGATCTTCGTACTGTTCTGCGTGAAAAAGAACGGTTGGGGATTTGCTAATTTTATCAAAGAGGCAAACACCGGAGAAGGCAGGAAGTTCCCTGCATGGCTTCAGAAATATATGACCTATGTATTACCACTTGTCATTGTATTTATTTATCTGAAAGGATATTATGATAAATTTAAAGATCAGGGAATCGGGATGCTGATCGGTTGGATGTGCTTTGCTGTTCTTCTTTTGGCATTTATCTTCCGTATTGTCTTTTACCGGAAGCGGGAGCAGTGATGGTTTCATGAATTAAAAAAAGAGCAAAACCGTTGTTTGTGTTTTGCTCTTTTCTGACTTGACTACGAGGGATCAGACTACGACATTGATGCGTGTGTTTGATCCTTCCAATGTATTTGCAGCAATGGTAGTTGTCGAAGAACTTTCCGTATCTGTTGTTGTCTCCGGTAACGGAAGTCGTCCGGCTGCTCTTTTTATTTTCTTGGCATAGCTCGCGATCTGCTTCGTAAAGTCACTGTCTTTGCCAAGTACCTTTTCTATCTTGGATGGGTTGCATTCTGCAAATGTTGTTTTGTTTAAGCTTAATTTACCGCTTGCACCGATCGTGATGCCGATGGATTCCAGTGCAGACTTCTGTTCCTTCGTATAGGAAGAAAGTTGTTTGTTCAAACGACTGACGGAATCTGCATCTGAGTCATGGGTGCTTTCCAACAGATTGTTGTATGTTTCCACAAATAATTTGGCGTGGTTCAATACTGTCGTGCCATTATCGGAAGAATACTCCAACTCGCGAAGCTTGTCGGATATCTTATCCAGAGCGGAAGAGTCGGCTTTCATAAGATCGATATTGGACAGAGAACTACGGTTGGCAGATTTTCGCGCAAAGCGATTACTGGCATAAATATTTCTCAAATAATAATCATAGGAATAAGTTACTCCGTTCATAGACTCCTCCCTTGTCTGTGTATTGTTCTAGTGGTTATATCGGCAGATTGGACGATTTCTTTAATGGTAAGATTGGGAAATTTATTGGTATGAGTCAGGTGTATTTGCCATTTTGCGCAAGAAGTGGTATTGTGTGTAAGGTTTGCGATAAAAAAGAATACGAAATAAGATTCGTACTGCGAATAGAGTGCCTGCACCCCCAACATTTGCAGGCAGAAAGGAAAGTAGGATTATCATGGAGAAAATAGAGTATCGAACGATTCAGCTGTCCGACAGAGAGCTGGTGACAAAGGCGTATGCGGAAGATCCACGCCGGACTTGTGAACACAGCTTTGCCAACAACTATCTGTGGCAGAGTGTGTATCCGGCGGAAATTGCGTGTTTTGATGGCTGTGTCAGCGTTCGTTTCCGCGATGGACAGGAGCTGTATTATGACTTCCCTGCCGGAGCAGGAGATAAAAAGAAAGCGATGGAACGGATCATTTCCTGGACGGACAGACAGGAAACCCTTCGTTTTTATGGCTTGTTAGAAGACGAAGTGGAGCTGCTAAATGAATGGTATCCCGACCAGTTTACGATCACGGCAGACCGCGATATGTACGACTACATTTATGAGACGAAAAAACTGACGGATCTTGCTGGAAAAAAGCTGCATGGCAAGCGCAATCACATCCACCGTTTTATGGAAAATCCGGATTGGCATTATGAAACGCTGAGCGAAGAAAACAAGGCAGCATGTCTGCAAATGAATCATTTGTGGAAGAGAAAACGCGCAGACAAATGGGACATGGACATGGAGCAGGAATTTCAGGTGGTCAATCGCGCCCTGCAGAACTTTGAGCAGTTAGGACTGGTAGGAGGCGTTTTGTACATTGGCAATGAAGTAGTTGCTTTCACGATGGGCGAGTCTCTTGGTGGAGACACCTTTGTGGTACATTTTGAAAAGGCGTTTCCGGAGATTCAGGGTGCCTATCCGATGATCAACCAGCAGTTTGTCGCACATGAATGTCAGGAATACCGTTATATCAACAGAGAAGATGATGCCGGAGAAGAAGGACTGCGCAAAGCGAAACTGTCCTATGTGCCGGATATCTTGCTGGAAAAGTACCTTGCGGTGCGAAAATAAGAGTGGAAAATTGGGAAAATATTAAAAAGTATGTAAAAATGTCATAAAAATTTAAGATTTTAGTTGCATTTTGTAAAATTTATTGCTATAATTATTTCAGTCGTTAGAGAACGACTAAGATATACCCCTCAAACCCCTCTCCTCATCAGAGCATTTCATGTTTTGATGAGGACTTTTTTGTGGAAAAATATAAGCCGGAGGGCTGGGTGGGGGATGACTTTGTGCATGAAATATGTTATATTGGAGAAAAAGTAAGGAGGAAGTTTCATGAGCGAAGAAACGAAGGAGAAGTTAGATTTGGAAGAGTCACTTGTTACTGCGCCTACGCAACAGGAAGTGGATGATTGGTTCCCTACCGATACAAGTGAAATAATACATACAGAAGAACAGGATGACACCGCACCGAGCGAGATCATGGCTGAAGAAGATTCGGTAGAGGAAGAAGTTCTCGAAGAGACAGAGGATGTTGCTTTGGAAGCGACTGAAGAAGTTTCAACAGAGAACGAAGAGGAAGCTGTATCATATGAAGAGCAGACGGAGGATTCTGCATCAGTTGCCGAAGAGCAGGTAGAAGATTCTACACTTTTTGCCGAGGAACAGACAGACGGATCGGGATTTTTTGTTGATGATCAGACAGAAGAGGCGGAGATTTCCGGGGGGACTGTTCAAGAGGATGCATCATCAGCGAAGGCGGACAAGAAGGCGGCTAAGCGGCAGAAGAAAGAACAGAAAAAGCAGAAACGCAGTGATGCGAAAGCGATAAAGAATGAATACAAAGCCAACAAAGGGGAGAAAATATCCTTTGTTCATTCTCTGAAGTTCAAGGTAGCGATGATGGTAGTGCTTGGTGTCGCATTGACAGCAAGTTTGTTATTGCTTATCGTTGTGCCGATGACGAGAACAGCTATTCGCGAGGAAACACAACATTATATGTACGATATTACCGTGTCCAACGGAACAGCTTTAGAGCAGTTTATTGATAATGGCAACCTGCAGAATAGTGTAGCCATGAAGAATACTTTTGGAAATGTTCGCATGGAGGGCGTAGATTCCAGTTATGCCTATATTGTTGCCAAAGATGGAACGATGTTATGTCATCCGGAATCTGAAAAGGTAGGACAGCCGGTAGAAAATGCCGTGATCAAATCAGTCGTACAGGATATTGCAATGGGTAAACGCGATGAGCCAAAGGTTGTGGAATATGATTATAAGGGAATAAAAAAATATGCTGCTTACTATGTAACCAATAAGACACCAACGATCTTGGTCATTACAGCAGATGTGAGCGAAGTGATGCAGCCGATTTATAATATCGTGATGGCATGTGTTGGCGCATTTGTGGGTGTTTTAATTTTGATGGTGGTGCTTGCCGTTATTTTGACAGGTATCTTGGTTCGACCAATTTCTATGATCACGATGATCGTAGGTAAGATGGCTAATTTGGATTTCTCTGAAAATCAGGGATCTGAGCGATTGACACGCCGAAGAGATGAGACGGGTGTCATGAGCCGTTCAGTGGCAACACTGCGAGGAGAGCTTGTTGATATCATCAGCATGATTCAGGAGCAGAGTAATAGTCTGTTTGAATCTTCTGAATTGATGGACACCGATGCAAGAGAGACAGCGAGAGCGGTAGAGCAGGTAGAGTCAGCAGTTGGCGATATTGCCAGAGGAGCGACTAACCAGGCAGATGAGACACAGACAGCAACGGAAAATGTTATCACGATGGGTAATATGATCCGTGAGACTAATATTGCAGCAGAGAGCCTGCACCTCAATTCCAGAAAGATGCAGGATTCCAGTGATCAGGCAATGAGCATCTTGAAAGAATTGATGGATGTCAATGAGCAGACCAAGGGATCGATCACAGACATCTACGAGCAGACGAACATTACGAATGCGTCAGCACAGAAGATCAAGGCGGCAATCGATTTCATTGCATCTATTGCAGATGAGACAAATCTGCTTTCGCTCAATGCTTCTATCGAGGCAGCCAGAGCGGGTGAACAGGGAAGAGGATTTGCAGTCGTTGCGGCACAGATCCAGAAGCTGGCAGAGCAGTCGAATGAATCAGCAATGCAGATCGATAAGATCGTTCGCGAATTGATCCAGGATTCTACGGATGCCGTTAATACAATGCAGCAGGTACAGGACATTATGACCGTACAGAGCGAGAAGATGTTAGAGACACAGACACAGTTCTCCAATGTACATACCGGAGTGGAAACTGCTCTTGGCAGTGTTGAGTCTATTAGCAAGCATACGGAGAGCCTCGACGAGTCACGAAGCAAAGTGGTAGATGTCGTACAGAACCTTTCTGCGATTGCAGAAGAGAATGCTGCAAGCAGTGAAGAGACCAGTGCTTCCGTAGTAGAAGTAAGCAATACTTTGGCACATATTTCAGAGAGTGCTGCCGGTTTGAAAGATATTGCTTATCAGTTAGACCAGAGTGTAAAGAAGATTCGTTTATAATACCAAACGATAGCAGGGCGCATCTGTCAAGAGGACAGGTGCGTCCGTTGCGTTATGATTTGAAAAGGAGACGCCTATGTTTGATCTGCAGGAAGAATTAAAAAAGCTGCCCGCCAAACCGGGCGTTTATTTAATGCATGATAAAAAAGATGCGATTATTTATGTAGGAAAAGCGGTGAGCCTGAAAAACCGTGTGCGCCAGTATTTTCAGCAAAGTCGTAAAGTGACGCCGAAGATAGAAAAAATGATCTCACAGATCGATCATTTTGAATACATTATTACGGATTCTGAGGTGGAAGCACTGGTGCTGGAAAACAACCTCATCAAGGAGCATCGTCCAAAATATAATACAATGTTAAAAGACGATAAAACCTATCCGTTTATCAAGGCAACGGTTTATGAACAGTTCCCAAGATTGTTATTTTCCAGAGAACAAAAAAGAGATAAATGCAAATATTTCGGACCGTTTACCAGTGCAGGGGCGGCAAAAGATATGCTGGATTTGATCCGTAAAATTTATCAGATCCGCACCTGTCATCGGGTACTTCCGCGAGATATTGGCAAGGAAAGACCATGCCTGAATTACCACATTAAGCAATGCCAGGCACCTTGCCAGGGATACCAGTCGGCAGAAGAGTACCAGGAAAACTTCCGCAAAGCGTTGAAGATTTTGGAAGGCGACTTTTCAGAAGTGTTAGAGATGTTGGAGTCGAAGATGCAGCAGGCGGCAGAGAAAATGGCGTTTGAGGAAGCGGCATCGTACCGTGATCTGATACAGAGTGTGAAGAAAGTATCCGTACAGCAGAAGGTGACGGATTTTGGCGGGGTAGACCGAGATATCATTGCGTTGGCGCAGACGAGAGAAGATGCGGTGATCCAGATCTTCTTTGTGCGGGATGGTAAATTGATCGGAAGAGATCATTTTCATCTGCGCGGTGTGGATGATGAAAAACAAGAGGATATTTTACAATCCTTTCTCAAGCAATTTTATGCCGGTACACCGTTTATCCCAAAAGAGATCATGATCGAGTGTGAGATTGAAGAGCAGGAGATCATTGCAAAATGGCTGGGAGAGCGCAGGGGCAGTAAGGTATCGATCCTTGTACCGAAAAAGGGACAGAAAGAGCGGCTTGTGGAACTGGCTCATAAAAATGCGGCATTGATCCTGACGCAGCATAGCGAAAAGATCCGCAGAGAAGAAGAGCGGACGAAAGGAGCGATGCAGGAAATCGCGGGCTGGCTTGGTCTGGATGGCATACAGCGTGTGGAGTCCTATGATATTTCCAACATCAGCGGTTTTCAGTCGGTTGGTTCGATGGTGGTCTTTGAACAGGGCAAACCGAAAAGGAGCGACTACCGTAAGTTTCGCATTAAGACGGTGCAGGGATCGGATGATTATGCCAGTATGCAGGAAGTGCTGACCAGACGATTTCGACATGGACTAGAGGATCGCAGACAGGTGGCTGCGGGAGAGAAAGCGGAGGAGATCGGAGGATTTACCGTTTTCCCTGATCTGATCATGATGGATGGTGGAAAAGGTCAGGTGCATGTGGCGGAAGAGGTACTGCGCGAACTGAACATTGTCATTCCGGTCTGTGGAATGGTCAAAGACGATAAGCACCGCACAAGGGGACTATATTTTCAGGGAGAGGAGCTTCCGATCAAGGTCAACAGCGAAGGATTTCATTTAATGACAAGGATCCAGGATGAAGTGCATCGTTTCGCTATTGAGTATCACCGTTCTCTGCGCAGTAAAGTACAGGTAAAGTCCGTGTTAGATGACATTGCAGGAATCGGTCCGAAACGGCGCAAACAGCTGATGAAACATTTTCAATCCATCGAGGCGATCAAGCAGGCATCAGTGGAAGAACTGGAAGCGGTGGAATCGATGAACGAAGCAGCAGCCAAAAGTGTCTATCAATTCTTTCATTAGGCAGGATAATACTGGTACAAGGTGGAAGAATATGGTAACATATCCATAATATAAAAATAGTTTGACAGATGGAGAAGATGTCAAGCCGACAAGAAAAGTGATATTCGCAGGGTATCATATCAATAAGAAGGAGGATACAAATGCAAAACGAAAAGTATAGTGTGGAGCTTGCGCATTTGGTGGATAAATTAAAACTGGAAAATTGTACCCCTGATGTGCCAATCGAGGGGAAAAAGGTCAACCAGTCCGATGTCAACAGACCGGCATTGCAGCTGGCTGGATTTTTTGATTATTACGATGCCGGACGAATTCAGATCATCGGGCATGTAGAGAATACTTATATGCAGCAGAAGGGAATTGCGTATTGCGTGGATGTGATGGAGCGCATTATGAATGGCAACGGACAGTCATCCAAACCACCATGCATCGTTTTTTGCAGAGATATTCCGATCGAGCCGGAACTGATCGAGCTCGCTACGAAAATGGGTGTCCCTATGCTTCGTACCAAACGAGCAACCAATGAGTTCATGGGCGATCTGATCCAGTGCTTGAATTATAATATGGCACCTCGCTGTTCTGTACACGGTGTATTGGTCGATATTTATGGTGAGGGAATCCTTATCATGGGTGAGAGCGGTATCGGTAAATCCGAGGTAGCGTTGGAGCTGATCCACAGAGGACACCGTCTGGTGGCAGATGATGTCGTGGAGATCAAGCGTATCAACGACAGTACCCTTGTCGGAAGAGCACCGGATATTACCAGACACTTTATCGAACTGCGAGGCATTGGAATCGTCGATGCCAAGTCATTGTTTGGTGTAGAGAGTGTAAAATATGAGCAGAATATTGATCTGGTCATCAAACTGGAAGAGTTTGACAAGGAGCAGGAATATGACCGCCTTGGCTTAGAGGAGCAGTACATTGAGTTCCTTGGCAACAAGGTCGTATGTCACTCCATTCCTATCCGTCCCGGTAGAAACCTTGCTGTCATTTGCGAGTCAGCGGCAGTCAACCACCGCCAGAAAAAGATGGGATACAATGCAGCAAAAGAGCTGTATAATCGAGTTACCAGTAATTTGCAAGAAAAGAGTAAACAGTAAACCGGCATAAATTGGGAAAGGTGGGTCGATCGTTATGAAATTTGTAAAAGCGGACGAATTGAAAACAGGCATGCGCCTGGCAAAGCCGATCTATAACAAGAGTGGCGTCATGCTGTATGAAAGAGATTCCAAGTTGACAAGTCAGGGTATTGTGAGTATCCGCAACTTTGGATTGATCGGCGTGTATATTTTGGAACCGGCAGAACCCGTACCACCAATGACGAGAGACGATATAGAGTTTGAGCGTTTCCAAGCGGTTTCGGTATTTGCCATTAAGGAGATCTTGGATGATGTCAGCAAGCAGAAAGAATCCAAGAGATTGTATCAGTTTGCCAATCAGTTGATCAAGAGTTATGGAACTTTGGATCATAAGATCAACTTTATCCAGAATTTGAGAAGTACAGAGGATTATGTGTACAAACATTCTTTGAATACAGCGATTCTGTGTGCGCTTATGTCTAAGCAGATGAATCTGGATCTGAAAAAGCAGTTGGATCTGGTAGTGGCAGCGACCCTGCATGATATCGGAACCTTAATGATTCCATTGGAACTGCGCCGCAAGTCAGAGTTGGAGAGAACAACGGAGGATCAGAAAAAGATACATACTTATTATGTAGCGGCATATCAACTGTTTAGCAGAGACTATGCGTTGGATGCCGGGGTGAAGCTGATCTTAGCGGTAGCACTTCGCAGGATCTTCCATGTCGGAAGTCAGTCAGAGGAGTTGGAGAAGAAACACATTCCGGAAGTAGAAATACTGCGTACTGCTTATATGTATGATCAATTTACGGCAATGCGTTTTGATGAAGAGCCTTGGTCTGATGTGATGGCATTACGATTCCTGATGGATCAAAACAATGGATATGATCCGGATACCGTTCAGGCATTGGTGCAGAGTATTAACATTTTGGAGCCGGGTGTCTGCGTGGAATTGACCAATGGAGATAAAGGTTTGGTCATTGCACCGGGTGCGATCAATGTGTTACAGCCATTTGTGTTATCATTCCGTGACAATCGTATTTACAATCTGGGCGATTCGTATGTTGCGAGTCAGATCCAGGTGAAGGATGTCATGAAGACGATGGATAACCGTCATGTGATGGCTGGCGATGTATTGAAAGAGTACACGGGTGCGGCAGTGCACATTGGAGAGCATCTCACCAAGAAGACCTATTGATCAGATCAGATACAAAAGATGGTAAGAGCCGGGGGCTGACATCGGAGAGGATGTCGGTTCCCGGCTAATGGAATGTAATAAGAAAGGAACAGAAATAAATGTATATCATTGTTGGATTAGGCAATCCGGGCAATCAGTATGCCGGAACAAGACATAACATTGGCTTTTCTGCCATCACAGCATTGTGTGATAAGTATGGGATCCAAATGGACACCAAGAAACATAAGGCAGTATGCGGAAAAGGCTTTATTGGGGGAACCAAAGTATTACTTGCCATGCCACAGACTTTTATGAATCTGAGTGGTGAAAGTGTGAGAGAACTGGTCGATTTTTATAAGATCGATCCGGAAAGCGAGTTGCTGATCATCTATGATGACATTGCGCTTGCACCGGGCAAGCTGCGGATCCGCGCACAGGGAAGTGCAGGGGGACATAATGGCATCAAAAATATCATTGCACACCTGGGAACGCAGAAATTTGCTCGTGTCCGTGTAGGCGTGGGGGAGAAACCAAGGGGATGGGATCTTGCCGATTATGTACTGGGAAGATTTCCGAAGGAAGAAGAAAGTACGATCAGAGAGGCACTGGACCGTGTGACCGAAGCGTGTGAGACGATCGTGACCGATAGTGTGGAAAGTGCCATGAATCAATTTAACGGCGCATAGATCAGAAAAAGTGAAGGAATAGCAGAAGTTTTTGGAGGGCAGACATGGGAAAGGAAATGGAGGCATTATTAGCACCCTTAGAAGAGATCACAGCGTATCGTACGGCAAAAGAATATATTGATAAGGCGCAGTTTCCATTGCAGATCTCCGGTTGTGTGGAGTCCCAGAAATGCCAATGGATCTATGGATTGACGGATACAAAAAAATGGAAAGTGATCATTACGGCAAATGAAATGCGCGCCAGAGAACTGGTAGAAGATTATCGCATGTTTGATAAGCAGGTATATTATTATCCGGCAAAAGATGTGATCTTTTTTAGTGCAGACATTCACGGAAATGCCGTCAGTCTGGAACGCTTAAAAGTGAGAGAAGCCTTGGCGAAAGGTGAGGGCGGTACGATCATTACAACACTGGATGCCGGTATGGAGTCAGTGATCTCGCAGAGTGTGTATGATCAGGCAAAGCGCACGATCGCAGAGGGCAGTTTGGTAGAGTTGGATCAGTTGATCGCGGATCTGACCAATATGGGTTACACTCGCCAGACGCAGGTCGAGACACCGGGTGAATTTTCCGTGAGAGGTGGCATTATTGATGTCTTTCCGGTGGCGGAGGATTCCCCTTACCGTATCGAGTTGTGGGGAGATGAAGTCGATACGATACGATCGTTTGATGCGGAGAGCCAGCGGTCGATCGAGCGAGTAGAGGAGTTGTGCATTTTCACGGCTTCGGAGATGATCCTGACCGGAGAGCAGATCGAAAAGGGACTTCAGGCAATCGAAAAAGATGGCAAGAAAGTCAGCAAACAGTTGATGGCGGATAAGAAATTTGAGGCATCCAACCGATTGAACGATCATTTGCGTGAACTGCGGGAAAATTATGAGGCGATGCAGGAGCGTATGGGGATGGAAAGCTATTTGCTCTATTTTCCGGTCGAGGTGCAATATTTCTTTGAAGCATTTCCGGCAGAAGATACGATTTTCTTCCTGGATGAACCATCCCGCTGTATGGAAAAGGCGGAGACGGTAGAGATCGAATTTCGTGAGAGTATGCAGAGCCGCTTGGAGCAGGGATACAGCTTGCCAAAACAGATGGAGATCTTGTGTGGCGGTGCGCAGACACTGGGATGGCTGATGAACCAGTCTTTGGTCGTGTTGTCAATCCTGGATACTTTACCAAAGCAGTTGAAGATCAGCAGAAAGGTAAATATCCAGGTACAGCCGGTCGGTACTTACAACAAGCATTTTGAAATTCTGGTAGATGATATGAAACGGTGGCGCAAAAACGGTTACCGTGTTATTTTGCTGTCTTCATCGCGGACCAGAGCGAAGAGACTCAGCGATTCGCTGAATGAATATGACATTCCCGCTTTTTACCGGGAAGTGCCGGATGAGCCGCTCGAAAGCGGGCAGGTCATGGTGGCCTACGGTTATCTGCGGCATGGATTTTCGTATGGCATGATTAAGTTTGCAGTCGTGACGGAAGGCGATATTTTCGGAGCAAAGCAGGCGAAAAAGAAGCGTAAGCAGAAGAAATATGATGGCAAGTCGATCCAGAGTTTTAACGAATTGTCGGTGGGCGATTATGTCGTGCATGAGAATCATGGTCTGGGTGTATATAAAGGAATTGAAAAGATCACGGTAGATCGTGTCACGAAAGATTATCTCAAAGTCGAATATGGCGATGGCGGTAATCTGTATGTCCCGGTTTCGGGACTGGATGTTTTGCAAAAATATGCAGGTCAGGAAGCCAAAGCACCAAAGTTAAACAAGCTTAATTCCAAAGAGTGGAAGAAAACGAAGGCGAAGGTGCGGGGGGCGGTACAGGAGATCGCCAAAGATCTGGTCATGCTGTATGCCAAACGGCAGGAACAAAAGGGTTATGCCTTTGGACCGGATACGGTGTGGCAGCAGGAGTTTGAAGAGTTATTTCCTTTTGAGGAGACGAACGACCAGCTTGCAGCGATTGCAGCGACAAAGAAAGATATGGAAAGTGACAAGATCATGGATCGTTTGATCTGCGGTGATGTGGGTTATGGAAAGACAGAGATCGCACTTCGTGCGGCGTTCAAGGCGGTCAACGATGGCAAGCAGGTGGCGATCCTGGTGCCAACAACGATTTTGGCACAGCAGCATTACAACACATTGATGGAACGACTGGGAGATTTTCCAGTGCGGGTAGAGATGCTTTCGCGTTTTCGTACTCCGGCACAGCAGAAAAAGGCGATTACTCTTTTGAAAAAAGGACAGGTGGACATTGTGATCGGAACACACCGTCTGCTTTCCAAGGATGTTACCTTTAAGGATCTTGGATTGCTGATCGTAGATGAGGAACAGCGGTTTGGCGTGACGCATAAAGAGAAGATCAAACAGATGAAGGGAAATGTTGATGTTTTGACATTGAGCGCGACACCGATCCCACGAACACTGCATATGAGCCTGGTGGGAATCCGTGATATGAGTGTTTTGGAAGAGCCTCCGGTCGATCGTTTGCCGATCCAGACTTTCGTCATGGAGCACAACGATGAGATCATCCGAGAGGCCATCAATCGTGAGCTTGCCAGAGACGGTCAGGTCTACATGGTGTACAATCGTGTGCAGCACATTGATGAGGTGGCGGCAGAGATCGGTAAGCTTGTGCCGGATGCCACTGTGGCGTTTGCGCACGGGCAGATGAGTGAGCGTGAGCTGGAAAATATTATGATGGCATTTATCAGCCATGAGATCGATGTGTTGGTGGCGACAACGATCATCGAGACAGGTCTGGACATTTCTAATGTAAATACGATCATTATCGATCATGCCGACCGTATGGGCTTGTCGCAGCTTTATCAGCTTCGCGGGCGTGTCGGTAGATCCAATCGTACCGCCTATGCGTTCCTCATGTATCAAAAGGGAAGAATGTTGAAAGAAGTGGCAGAAAAACGATTGTCTGCGATTCGAGAATATACGGAACTCGGATCCGGTATTAAAGTGGCAATGCGAGATCTGGAGATCCGAGGCGCAGGTAACCTTTTGGGAGCGGCGCAGTCCGGACATATGCAGGCGGTTGGTTATGATCTGTATTGCAAGATGTTAAATGAGGCGGTGCGCAGTCTGAAAGGAGAAGAAACAGAGGAAGAGAGTTTCGAGACGAGTATCGACTTACAGGTGGATGCTTACATTCCAGCATCGTATATCCGAAGTGAGTACCAAAAGCTTGATATGTATAAGCGGTTTGCCGGGATCGAGACGCCGGAAGAATACGAAGATATGCAGGAAGAATTGGTGGATCGATTTGGAGAGATCCCGAAGGCAGCAGAAAATTTGCTTCGTGTTGCTCTGCTCAAGGCGGAGGCACATCGTGCCGGGATCACGCAGATCGTGCAAAAACCAAATGGAATCCGCATTTATTTGAAAGAACATGCAGATATCTCTTCCGAAAAGCTGATGGAAATGTTAAAATCATATGCGGGGAAACTCAAGGTCGTTCAGGGAGCGACAGAGGCAGACACTTCTTACTTTTTGTATCAGATCAAACAAGACAAGAAGCAGCCGGCAAAGCGGTATCAGACAGGATATACCAGATCCCTGTTACAGACAACGCAGAAAAATAGCTCGAAAAAGGGAACGACTTCGGATGCGCAGGAACTGTTTCAGACAGTTTCACAGGTGATCCGCAGTATTGGTGAATGTACGAAGAAAGGAAACTAAGCAAATGAAAAGATCAAAATGGATGCTGACAGTTGGCGTGTGTATCGCAATGGCGGTATCGAGTTTGTGTGTGGGATGTGGAAAAGATTCGACACCGAAGAGTAAGATTAAATTGGATTCCGGCAAATTAGAGTTCGATTCGGTCGTGATGGCGGTCGGAGACGAGCCGGTGTTATATAGTGAGATGATGAATTATGCCTATCTGTTAAAACGACAGTATGAGGGAAGTTTTGGAAGCGAGCTTTGGCAGTATCCGGTCGAAGACGGCAAAACGGTCGGCAGTCAGGCAAAACAGGAGATCATCAATATGGTGACACAGCTGAAAGTGATCTCTGTGACAGCAAAAGACCAGAAGGTGTCGCTGACCAATGATGAAAAAGATGAGGCAATGCAAAAGGCAGAGAGCCTGTTATCCGGCGTCAGTGACGAGGACAAAAAGACATATCACCTGACGGTACAGGGATTGAGCCAGATTTATGAGGAAAATATTTTGGCTAATAAAATGTTTTATGTTGCTACTGATGATGCAGATACGGATATTTCCGATGAGGAGGCAAGACAGGTTTCCATTCAGTATATGCAGATCTTGACAAACGGTACGAATAAAGACGGACAGACCGTTACTCTGGATGACACGCAAAAGGCAGAGGCGAAGAAACGAGCAGACAATCTGCAGAAACAGGCAGCGCAGACCAAAGACTTTTTGACGCTTGCCAGAGACAACTCTGATGCGGCAAAGCAGGAACTTGTCGTAGGAAAGGATTCTACCGATGTGGAGCAGGCGGTCGTGACGGCAGCACTTTCTTTGAAGAAGGGTGAGGTCAGCAGTGTTGTGACGGGAGATCAGGGATATTACATTATTTACTGTGTCAACGACAATGATGAGGATGCGATGCAGAGCCGCAAGGAAGAGATCATCGCTGCCAGACAGACCAGTATGTTTAAGAAAAAATACAATAGCTGGTTGAAGAAAAACGAAGTAAACATCAGTGAGGATTTCTGGAACAGCTTTTCACTATAGTCGATGTAATGTGGCTGGTGGAAATAGGAGGAAACTTGGCAGTGAAATTTCCAAAAACTTGTCGAAATATGCGTTTACAGCAGCAAGAAAGTTTGATATACTGGAATTTATGAACTGCGGGGAGGTGGAGCATGAAAGCAGAACATGTAAACCCTTTTATTATCTCGGTTTGCAAGATTATGAAGGACATGTGTATGGTGGATCTCAAGATTGGGACTCCTTCCATTAGAAATAAAAATTTTTCGTCAGACAGTTCCTTGATCAGATTGGGACTTGTCGGACAGCTACAGGGTGAAGTTATCTTAAATATAGAACACGATGCCGCATTAGGTGTCGTTTCTAAAATGATGATGATGCCGGTGGAGTCGATCGATGCGATCGGTGAAAGTGCAATATCGGAATTGGGAAACATGGTCGCTGGAAATGCAGCAACCGTATTTGCAAACAACAATATTTTGATCGACATTACCCCACCAAGTTATTGCCTGGGTGAGAGCTATACAAATTATGAAGAGCAGTTGTTCAGTGTTCCGTTCACCTCGGACATTGGACAGTTGAGTATTGATATTTATATTCAAGAGTGACAGCAGAAGAAAGAGTTTCGTCGTCGGAACTCTTTTTCTAACTATATAGGGACTTTATCGTTTGCAATATAATTAGAAAACACTCTGTGAGACCGCGATCATCGCACAGAGAAAAGTTGCTCAGAAATGGAGAGGAATATGGCAGGATATAAGCGTTATCGAAAAGAGGATGCCGTTTCTTATGCATTAGGCATCACTTTGACCTTTGAGCTGCTTCGTTTTCAGACGGATGCAGTGACACGAGTATTTATTCATTCCGAGATGAAGCAGGGAGACACCCTGAATAAGCTGAAACGGTTATGTGAAGAAGCAGGTATTGAGATGATACAGACCAATAAGATCTTTAATGTATTATCGCAAAAAGAAAATTGTTATGTCATAGGAGAGTTTCGGAAATTTCAGGGAACACTACAAAAGGAAGACTCTCATATCGTGTTGGTCAATCCATCCAACGCGGGCAACATGGGAACGATCATGCGAAGTGCACTCGGCTTTGGCTTGAATCAGATGGCGATCATCCGTCCGGCAGTGGACGCGTTTGATCCGAAAGTTGTTCGGGCATCGATGGGAGCGATCTTTTCTACGGATTTTGTCTATTTTGACAGTTTTGCGGAATATCAGGCACAGTTTGGTGAGCGTGAGTTGTATCCATTTATGTTGAATGCACAGAAGAAGCTGCATGACATACAGCCTTCGGGAACATTTTCGCTGATCTTCGGAAATGAAGCGACCGGATTGCCGGATGAATTTCTAGAGGTGGGAACGAGTGTGATCATTCCACATTCCCATCGAATCGACAGTTTGAATCTGCCGATTGCAGCAAGTATTGCTATGTACGAGACAACAAAGCAACGCTTTTGATTGAGAAAGCATAATCAATTGATTGAGAAAACATGACCAATTGATTGAGAAAACATAATCAATAGGGTGTTGACAAGGTTGCTATAATAGTAGTAGGGCTTTGAAAGCCATAGAAGAGGATGAGGACCGTGTCAGACACGGCGTAGAGACAAAGAGAAAGACATAGAAAGGAAGGATTTGAAATGGCAAAAATTGATATTATATCCGGATTTTTAGGAGCAGGAAAGACAACATTGATCAAAAAACTGATCGCAGAAGCATTTGAGGGCGAGAAGCTGGTTTTGATCGAGAATGAGTTTGGTGAGATCGGTATCGATGGCGGCTTTTTGAAAGAAGCAGGAATCCAGATCACAGAAATGAACTCCGGCTGCATTTGCTGTTCTTTGGTTGGTGACTTTGGCGAGGCGTTGAAAGAGGTATTGACAAAATATTCTCCGGACCGCGTCATTATTGAGCCATCCGGTGTTGGTAAGCTGTCTGATGTCATTAAGGCAGTGCAGAACATTGGAGATGAAGTGCAGATCAACAGCACGGCAACGGTCGTAGATGCTTCTAAGTGCAAAATGTATATGAAGAACTATGGTGAGTTTTACAACAACCAGATCGAATATGCCGGTACCGTTATTCTCAGCCGTACACAGAATGTATCTGCAGAGAAGCTGGATGCCTGCCTGAAGATGATCCGTGAGAAAAACGATGAGGCTTCTATCATCACAACACCTTGGGATGACATTCAGGGTAAGAATATCTTAGAGGCAATGGAAAAAGTAAATTCATTAGAGAAAGAACTTTTGGAAGAACATCATCATCACCATGATGGAGAATGTGGATGTGGACACGACCATGATCACGACCACGATCATGAGCATCATCATGATCATGACGAAGAGTGTGGATGTGGACATGACCACGATCACGAGCACCATCACGACCATGACCATGAGCATCATCATGACCATGACGAAGAGTGCGGATGCGGACACCATCACGAGCATGGACATCATCATGCAGACGATGTCTTTACAAGCTGGGGTGTAGAGACTGCTCATAAATTTACCGAGCAGGAATTGCAGGATATTTTGAAGAAGCTTGCTGAAACGAAGGAATACGGTGATGTATTGCGTGCGAAAGGAATCGTGGCTGCTGAGGAAGGCGAGTGGTTCCATTTTGATCTTGTACCGGAAGAGACCGAACTTCGTCGTGGAGCAGCAGATTTTACAGGTCGTATCTGCGTCATTGGTGCGGATCTCAAGGAAGACCGTATTAAAGAATTGTTTCATGTAGCATAACGATAAACAGGGCAAAAGAATGGAGTAACTATGTTCGGAAAGAAAAAACAGGAAATGATGGTGTATGTCATCATGGGATTTTTGGAGGCAGGAAAGACCAACCTGATCCGTGATCTGATTGTTGATGATATGTTTGATGATAAGATCAAAACGCTGATCCTTGCATGCGAAGAAGGCGAGATGGAATATGAACAGCCGATGCTGGACAAGGGCAATGCGGCAGTAGAATATATCGAGGATGAGGAATCGTTCAGCGGTAAGGTGATCCAGAAGTTTTTGAAAAAGCACCATCCGGATCGTATTATTATCGAATACAACGGAATGTGGCCAACGGCACACATCCCGGAACTGTACGATGAGTTGGAGGAGATCTGCTTTGACAGAGAGGTGATCTTCCAGACGATCGATGTAGTTAATGATGAAACTTTTTCTCTGTACATGAAAAATATGCCATCCATGATGGTAGATCACTTCCGTGTCGCTGAAATGATCATTATCAATCGTTGTACGGTAGAAAAGACCAATAAAAACGCCATTCGAGGCAGCATTAAGGCGGTAAATCCACGAGCACAGATCGTGTATGAGTCTGCACAGGATGCCTTTTATGAAATGCAGGATGAAATGCCATTCGATCTCAATGCAGATATTGTCGAGATCAACGAGGATGATTTTGGACTGTGGTATATTGATATGATCGATCACCCGGATCGTTATCAGGGAAAGACCTTGAAAGTGACGGGACTGATCCAGAAACCAAAGGGATTGCCAAAGGGTTTTGCAATCTTCGGAAGATTTGCGATGACCTGTTGTGCAGACGATGTGCAGTATATGGGATTTCTTTGTAAGGCAGATGACTGGGCACCGTTTAAGAACAAGCAGTATGTGACAGTCACAGCAAGATTAGAGTATAAGTTTATGAAGGAGTATGGAGAGGAAGGTCCTGTGTTCTACGCAGAGGAAGTAACTCCGGCTGACAAACCAAAAGAAGAATTGGTTTATTTTAACTAATTTATATGAGATGGTAGTGATGCCCCACTGTTTATGGTGGGGCATTATTTGGGTGGCAATTTATTTGGTTGGCGCATCCATACGCGGTAGAGTGTGAGGATGAGGGAAAGGGAGATGGGACCGAGGAAAATGCCGGAAATGCCGTAAAGTTTTGTTCCGATATAGATGGAAGCAAGGGTGAAGATCGGCAAGACATTGATATGTCCTGCCAGCAGCTTTGCCTCCAAAAACTCGCGTAAAAATACGCAGAGTAAGTAAGCGGTAAATAGGACGGCGGCATAAAAATATCCATTATTGCCTGCGTGGTCAAACGGCAGCAGATAATAGATTCCCCAGGGAACAAAGATCATGCCGCTGCCTAATACCGGGAAGGCATCAAACACACTGATCAACAGACCCAGTACGACGAAGTAGGGATTGTTGATGAGGAACAGAGCGAGGGAACAGATGATCCAGACGCAGATGATGATCAGTAGCTGACTGCGAAAATAGGCAACACCTGTGTCTAACAAGCTATGACCGATATGAGAAAATACCGGATAGAATCGATTTTTGTGAATGAGGCGGTGCAGTGGCTTATAATCTTTGCATAACAGCAGTGTGCTGATGAGCATGATCAGGAAGACCAGCGCAAAGTGCAGCACATTGCTCATTCCCTGTAAAAACAGAGTGCATACATTTCGGTACAGCTTGATGGAAGAATCCGGCTGGATCTTACACAGCTGCCGCTGAAAAAAAGCAAGACAACTGCCACGATCCATGCCGAGATAGCGGTCGAGAGAATGACAGACGGTGTCACAGCAATTTGTAAACATCTCTTTGTATAGTTGAAAATAGATCGAGAGATTGGTCGCCAAAAGCTTGAGCTGACAAAGAATCGTATGTCCGATCCCTAAGATGGCAATGCCTAACACGATACTGCATAGGAGCAGTAAAACTCCATACGCGAGCCAACTCGGAAAGTGGAGGCGTTTCGTCAAAAAACGGATGCCGGGCTGTAGCAGACGCACGATCAGGTAGGCAAGCAGGAAGGGAAAGAGGACAGGCAGGGCAAAACGATTAAAAAGCACAACCCCCAAAGTAATGAAGGAGATGAGCAGTAGTTGGCAAAAAAGAGGATGGGAACGCATAAGGGGGACTCCTTTCCGATTGTGGGGATGTATTAGGCTTTTCGTATGCTAAAATTTTCATTCATAAATGAAATTGATATTTTTTGACAAATATGAACAAAATTTAAACGAAAAAACAGGTGCTAAAATGGTGCATTTTGCATGAATATGTAAAATGCGACAAAAAAATGTTAGATCAAGAAAAAAATCAAAAGATTTTTTTGGAAAACGCTCCAAAATAGCGCCTGATTTTCTGTATATTATGTTCAAAAAAAGGGGAAATATCCGATAAAATGTTTACAAAATCTTAATACCTCTTACATTGGGCGTTCATAATTCAAAGTTATACTAAGGATGTTGAATGAGAAACCGTTCAGCAAATGATTGATTTTTTTCATACCTTCTCCTTTAAGGACTGTGTGCGTTGCAGTCCTTTTTTTTGCTTTATAGGAAACTTTTCGTTTCCTATAAAGCAAAAAACGCTCCGCGAGGATGCGCATCTCGCGGAGAAGAAGTTAGCTGTAAACAGCACCGCTCGAGCGCGAAAGAGTCGCAAGCGACTCTTTGTTCCCCTTAATGCTTTATAGGAACTTCTCGTTTCCTATAAAGTAAAAAACGCTCCGCGAGGATGAACACCTCGCAGAGCGGAAAGTAATGTGTAGGTTGTAATATTTTTCTTCTTATTTAATGATCTTTTTCCTCCCGGAACATGGACTTGTCAAATTCCGGATTAAAGTAATAAAAATT